>NZ_JBXAWS010000008.1:0-241050 GCF_057292075.1 Stenotrophomonas sp. 1L-E-5-B-C3 | reverse complement strand
TGGGTAGTAGAATGGACGTTGTCGGGAGATACGTGGGGGGGGGGTGGGGGGAGTTCTGGCCGGTGCCGGGGGGGGGTGGGGAAAAGCTTCTGGGCGTGTCCCGTCGCTACCGATCAAAGGTGCATCACGCCAGCAGCGTTTCCAGCTGCGCCGGTTCGCGTGCCAGTTGCCCGGCGCCGGCCTCGGTCAGCTCCTGCTCGCCACCGAAGCCCCACAGCACACCGATGCTGCGCAGGCCGTGGTGACGCGCGCCTTCGATGTCCATGCGGCGGTCGCCGATCATCCAGCAGTGCGCCGGCTGCACCTGCAGCCGGCGCAGCGCTTCACCGACCAGTTCCGGCTTGTGGCTGCGCGAGCCATCCAGGGTCGAGCCGACGATCTCCTCGAACAGCCCGCCGAACGGCAGGTGGGCAAGGATGCGGCGCGCATGCGGCTCGTTCTTGGCGGTGACCACCGCGAGGCGGTGACCACGACCGTGCAGCGTGCGCAGCGTGTCTTCCACCTGCGGATACACCGTGTGCTCGCGCCAGCCTTCGGCATCGAAACGTTCACGGTAGTAGCCGACGGCCTGTTCCACCCGCGCCGGTTCGACGAACAGCGGCGCGAAGGTGGTCCGCAACGACGGACCGATCCAGCCCAGCAGCGTCTCCTGCGGCGGTACCGGATGGTCCATCTTCTGCAGTGCATAGGCGATGCACGCGGTAATGCCGACCTGCGAATCGATCAGCGTACCGTCGAGGTCGAAGAACAGCACATCCCTGCCGTGGTCGGCATTCATGCGCCGCGCGCGTCGAGTGCGGCCACGGCCGGCAGGGTCTTGCCTTCCAGGAACTCCAGGAACGCACCACCGCCGGTGGAGATGTAGCTGACCTGCGCGGCGATATCGAACTTGTCGACCGCAGCCAGGGTGTCGCCACCGCCGGCGATGGAGAACGCGTTGGAGCTGGCGATGGCGCGCGCCAGCGCTTCGGTGCCCTTGCTGAAGGCCTCGAACTCGAACACGCCGACCGGACCGTTCCAGACCACGGTGCCGGCGTTTTCGATCAGCTGCGCGTACTGCGCGGCGGTCTGCGGGCCGATGTCCAGGATCAGGTCGTCTTCGGCGACGGCATCGACCGCCTTCACTTCAGCCACGGCATCGGGCAGGAACTGCTTGGCGGTGACCACGTCGACCGGCAGCGGGATGTCCGCGCCACGGGCCTTGGCATCGGCGACGATCTTCTTCGCGGTGTCCAGCAGGTCCGGCTCATACAGCGACTTGCCGACGTTGTAGCCCGCGGCGGCGATGAAGGTATTGGCGATGCCGCCACCGACGATCAGCTGGTCGACCTTGCCAACCAGGCTGGCAAGCAGTTCCAGCTTGGTGCTGACCTTGCTGCCGGCGACGATCGCCAGCAGCGGCTTGGCCGGGGCATCCAGCGCCTGGGCCAGCGCATCCAGCTCGGCCATCAGCAGCGGGCCACCGGCCGCGACCGGTGCGAAGCGGATGACGCCGTGGGTGGAGGCCTGGGCGCGGTGCGCAGTACCGAAGGCATCCATCACGAACACGTCGCACAGCGCGGCGTACTTCTTCGACAGGGCTTCATCGTCCTTGCCCTCGCCGACATTCATGCGGCAGTTTTCCAGCAGCACCAGCTGCCCCGGCTGCACGTCGACGCCGTCGACCCAGTCGCGCACCAGCGGAACCTCGCGGCCGAGCAGCTCGGACAGGCGCTGGGCCACCGGCGCCAGCGAATCGGCTTCGCTCCACACGCCTTCCTTCGGGCGCCCCAGGTGCGAGGTGACCATCACCGCCGCGCCCTGCTCCAGCGCGCGCTTGAGCGTCGGCAGCGAAGCGGTGATGCGCTGTTCGGAGGTGATGCGGCCATTCTCGATCGGCACGTTCAGATCCTGGCGGATCAGCACGCGCTTGCCGGAGAGGTCGAGGTCGGTCATGCGGACGATGGACATGGGCAACTCTTTGGCTCAGGGACGGGATGCCGGGCTACGGCAGACGGCCATTGTATCGGGTGCGGGTGGTGGGAGGGCCGATGCCTGCGGCAGGCAGAAGCGCAGGGCGACAGCAACGGCAACAGCAACAGCAACGGCCGAAGCCAAAGCGCTGGCGCTTCGTGGTGCTGTGGATGGGCCGGGGTGGTGTGGGCTGGCAGGGGACGCCGTAAACCCATCCATGGGGGCTTGGTCGCGGCATCCATGCCGCTCACACCCCTGCCAGCCCACACCACCCCGGCCTCGACAGGTTCATGTGGCGGAGCGGATGGCAAAAGCAGAAGCGGTTTCTGATGTCGGTTGGAAAATGAAGGGGTCAGATCCGTTTTCCTGCGGAAAACGGATCTGACCCCGATGGCATCATTGTTCTGTGGAGCCGAGCGTGGGCTCGGCTGGATCTATCGCGAACAGCAGCCGAGCGTCGGCTCGACTCTACAAGAAGCGCGCAGCCAAGCTGCTTTGCTTTTGCTCTTCTTTTTTCTCTTCCATGGGTGGACGCACACGGAAACTGTCAGAGGTCGGGCGGGTGGGCTGGGCAGGGGTATCCGCGCCATGGATGGCGCGGCTAAGCCTCCAGGGACGGATTCACGGCGTCCCCTGCCCAGCCCACCCGCCCGGCCAAGCGCGGCTTTTCGCTCTACGCGACCAACCGCCCACCCACGAGGGGCTGCGCCGTTCGCCGGAACCTACGCCGAAGGCGCAGGCTTCTGCCGAAGCAGGCTGACCGCCAGGCCACCCACCACCAGCACTCCCAACCCCAACAATGCCCACAGCAACCACGCCTTCCAATCGCGCTGCGGCTTCAGCGCCGCGTCGCCGGCCAGCGGTTCCGGGCTGCCTTCCAGGCGCGCCAGCGTCGGCTGCCAGGAGGGGTCATTGCGCTGCCGCAGTTCCTCGATCAGCACCCCCACCGGTGCCTCCGCCCGGCGTGCGGTCGAACTGCCTACCGCCAGCGCATACGGTGCCGCGCCCTGGCTCAGGAACACCAGCACTTCCGGCTGATAGCCCAGGCGCAGGGTCGGCGCCGTCGCCGTTTCCGCCGGGTTCGCCACCAGCTTCCAGTAACGGTCGCGGTGGATGCCGCCCAGCGGTTGCGCGGCAGACTGCTGGCGCTGGCCCTGGGCGCCCTGCTGCAGCTGGTAGGCAATCCACGGTGCGCTGCGGCGCTGCCATTCCGCGCTCTCGTCATCGCGGCTGAACAACGTCCACTGCACCAGGCTGTTGTCGGTGCTGGCCACGTCGGCGCGCGCCACCGGGAAGCGGCCGTCCAGCTCGAAGGTGTACTCGCCCTTGCCCTTCGACGTCGGCTCCAGCGACAGCCATTCCCACGGCAGCGTGGCCGGTGCCGGCGGCAGCTCGGCCAGCACGCTGCGCAGGGTCGGCAGGCGTGCCTCGCCCTGTGCCAGTACGCGTACGTAGCGTGCGCTGCTGTCCACCTGCAGCCGGCGCTGCAACAGGCGCTTGCCGGCGCGCTGCAGGTCCACCAGCGGCACGTCCCGCGCGATCGGGCGCCAGTTCTGCAGATCGTCGCTGGCGTCCAGCTGCACCTGTGCCTGCAGCGGCTGGCCGCTGTCGGCCCAGTCCAGCACCAGCGCTGCCAACGGCTGCTGGCCAAGCACGCTGGCGTCGATCAGCCAACCGCCCTGCCCGTTCGTCACCGCGCCGCCGCCCACACGCGCTTCAACCCGGCGCACGCGGCCGTCGGTATCGCGTTCGGTCAGCAGCTGCAGGTCATTGCGCTGCGCTTCGGCCAGCGGCGGCAGCACGAACCATGGCAGCTCGCGCTGCACCGGCGGCTGTGCCAACGGCTGGTCCGGTGCCAGCAGCGCCGATGGCAGCGATTGGCCCGCCGCGTTGAACACCTGCAGATCGCCCAGGTCGGCGGCACCGGCACGGCGGTAGATCGCCGGTTCCAGCACGACGCGATACGCGCCGGACTGCACACTGGACAACGTCAACGGCCATTGTTCGGCGTACTGGGTGCGGTACTCGGCGGCCTGTGCCGCGACGGCGGCCAGCATGCCGAACATCACCGGCAGCAGCGCCCTGCTCCACTTCCTCATTGTTTTTCCTCCACGGACGGCGCCGCGCTGGGCGGTGCCGGTGCCAGATACCCCACGACCGTGCACAGCAGGCCGTAGGCGATGAACGATGCGATGCCGAGCAGGTTGCCCAGGTGCTGGCGATCGATGAGTACCAGCTTGGCCAGCACCACGCCCATCAGCACGGCGCCCACCATCCACAACACGCGCTGGCCGCGACGCGAGCCCCATACCCAGGCGATCACGCCAAGCACGCTCCACAGCACGGTCAAGCTGGTCTGGGCCAGGCTGAAGCGCATCATCGAGGCACTCCAGGAGAGGCCGCCCCACTGGTGCACGCCATGCAGCACCAGGCTGGTCAGCGCAATGAAGGCCGCCAGCGCCAGCACGGGCAGGCGGACCTTCAGCAGTGCCTGCGGCGCCTGATCGCTGTACAGCCAGCGCGCCAGCAGCAGCAGGCTCAGCCACTGCCCGATCTCGGCCGGGTTCAATACCGGCAGCCACAGCAGTGGCGCGGCATCACCCGGCAGCAGCTGGCCGAACAACCAGCCGATCGACAGCAGGCCGAACAGCACGCACTGCAGCGGCAGGCGCACGCTGTCGAAGGCCACGCCCAGCGGCCAGCGCAGGACGTTCCAGCGCCACAGCGACAGCGCCGCCATCAGCAGCCACGGCAGCGTGACCAGCAGGGTCGTCCAGCCCTGCGCCAAGTTGGCCTCGCCACCGCCCCACAGGGCCAGCAGCGAAAGCAGCGACGGCCACAGCAGCCACCACAGGAACTGCGCGATGCGTGCCACGGTGTCGCCGCCCTGGCGCAGGCACAGCAGCGTGCGCACACCCAGTACCGCGAACACCGCCCAGGCCAGCGCACCGTAGCCGGCGAACGGTTGCTGGTGCGCATCGCTCTGCATCAGCGCCAGCGGGAAGCCCAGCGCCAGCATCGCCAGTGCAGTCACGCCCAGCGCGCGCGCCGGCTGGCGACGCTGCATTTCCGCGGCCAACCATGCGGTAACCGCGGCCAGCACCAGCAGTGCATCCACTTCGATGCGGTAGGGGAAGAACCGGGTGATCTCGTGCACCAGGCCACCCAGCCACCACAGCAGTCCCCACAGGTAGTAGACCAGCGCGATCTCGTGACGCTCCCTGCGCTGGTAGCTCCACGCCGACGCGAAGCCGGCCACGGCCAGCAGCAGCGCACCAATCGCCGTCGGGTTGAGCAGGAAACGCAGGTCCTCATGCCAGTGATCGCCACCGGCAACGAAGGCGAACGCGGCACCCATCTGCAGCAATGCACCGGACACCTGCGGCAGCCAGCGCTTCTGGCGCAGCCCCAGCCAGGCCAGGCCGGCACCTTCCAGTGCGAACACCGCACCGGTTGCACGCGCCGACAGCGCCAACGGCACCGCCAGCGTGGCGAAGCCCACCGCCAGCACCGCATGCGACTGCGCCAGCACGGTGTACGACGCACGCGCGATCAGCGCCCGCGCCAGCACCGCGTAGATCGCAGCCAGGCCCAGTGCACACAGTGCCAGCGTCATCGGCTGCTCATGCAGCATGCCGGCCTGCAGCGAGAACGCGACCAGCGGCGTGCCGAACACCAGGCTACCGTCGACCAGATCGCGCCGACCCGCCGGCTGACGGCGTGCATACAGCAGCGGGATCAACAGATAGAAGGCGAAGAACAGCAACAGGAACGGCTCGGTGCTGCTGAACTTCTCAGGCGCGTACTGCAGCACGCCCCAGAAGGTACCGATGCCAAAAGTGAAGGCGAAGCCGAGCAGGTTCAGCGCACGCCATGGGCGGAACCAGGCGATGGCGAAGATGCCTGCGTTGAGCACCGCGTAATAGCTGAACAACCCCACGTGGTTGCCGCTGCCCGTGGACAGCCACAACGGCGCCATGAAGCCGGCGAGGATGCCCAGCACCGCCAGCGTGCGCGAGTTCTGTACCACCGCCAGCACGCACAGCCCGGCCACCAGTGCGATCGAACTGGCAAAGGCAAAGCCTGGGTTGAGCAGTTCAAAGCGTTTGAACGCGGCGAAGATGGTCAGCAGCAGCACGCCGATGGCACCGCCCTGCAGGGCCAGCGCAAACAGGCGCCGACGTTCGCGCTGGTGCCAGCCGAAGGCCAGCAGGCCCAGTGCACCCACGGTGACGCCGGCCAGGCGCAGTTCGATCGGCAGCACCAGCCACCCCTGGTCGCTGACGTACTTCAGCAGCGCGGCGACACCGGCCAGCAGCACCAGCATGCCGATCTTGACCGGCACGTTGCCTTCGGTGAACCAGCGTTTGACCGCACCGACGCCACGCTCGATGAAATTCGGCAGCACCGGCTCGGCCGGCAACGGCGGCTGTACCGGTGACGGTGGCACCGGAGGCGGCGTGAGCGGTCGCGGCGCGGGCACTTCGGCCGAGGCCTGTTCGCGCAGCGGCGGCGGTGGTGGCAGCGGCGGGGTGGCCAGCACCGGCCGCAGGAACGGCGGATCGGCACTGGTGGAAGCCGCGGCGGCAGGCCGTGCAGGCGCGGCCTCGGTGGTGGTTGAGGCCGCTGCGCGGGGGGCCGGCGCGCCGTCCAGGGCGCTCTCCAGCGCGGCGACGCGACGGCGCAGGCCGGCAATCATCACCAGCGCCACCACCAGCAGCAGCGGAATGGCCAGCAGGACCAGTACGACCAGGGCTATCAATGCTTCCATTGCGTGCTTCCATTGCGATCCCGCGCCCCAGCGGCAGCGGTCGACCGGCCCATGCTACGACAGTGCCGGCCCCATAAACGACGAACCCCGGCCAGGCCGGGGTCCGCGTGCGATCTTTGCTGGCCTTACTTGGCGGCGACGACCTTGGCCATCTCCAGGCACTTGTTCGAGTAGCCCCACTCGTTGTCGTACCAGGTCACCAGCTTGACGAAAGTGCCGTCCAGGGCGATACCGGCCTCGGCGTCGAACACCGAGGTGCAGGTTTCGCCGCGGAAATCGGTGGCCACGACCTTGTCTTCGGTGTAGCCCAGGATGCCCTTCAGCGGGCCTTCGCTCTGTGCCTTCACTTCAGCGCAGATCTCGGCGTAGGTGGCTTCCTTTTCCAGCTCGACGGTCAGATCGACCACCGACACGTCCGAGGTCGGGACGCGGAAGCTCATGCCGGTCAGCTTCTTGTTCAGTTCCGGGATGACCACGCCGACGGCCTTGGCCGCACCGGTGGACGACGGAATGATGTTCTCCAGGATGCCGCGGCCGCCGCGCCAGTCCTTGTTGGACGGGCCATCGACGGTCTTCTGGGTGGCGGTGGCCGCATGCACGGTGGTCATCAGGCCGCGCTTGATGCCCCACTTGTCATTGATGACCTTGGCCAGCGGCGCCAGGCAGTTGGTGGTGCACGAGGCGTTGGAGACGATCGCCTGGCCGGCGTAGGTCTTGTCGTTCACACCGTAGACGAACATCGGGGTGTCGTCCTTCGACGGCGCCGACATGATCACCTTCTTCGCGCCCGCGTCGATGTGCTTCTGAGCGGTTTCCTTGGTCAGGAACAGCCCGGTGGACTCGATCACCACGTCCACGTCCACGTCGTTCCACTTCAGGTTGGCCGGGTCGCGTTCCTGGGTCAGGCGGATCTTCTTGCCGTTGACCAGCAGGTCGTTGCCCTGCACCGCCACATCGGCCTTGAAGCGGCCGTGCACGGAGTCGTACTTGAGCATGTAGGCCAGGTAATCCGGCTCCAGCAGATCGTTGATGGCCACGATTTCGATGTCGTCGCCGAAGTTCAGCACCGCCGAGCGCAGGACGTTACGCCCGATGCGACCGAAACCGTTGATACCAACCTTGATTGCCATGTTCTCAAGCTCCTGCGGCCGCGTCGGGTGCGGCGGGATGGATAGGGCCCACAAGTCTAGCAAACCGGGCATGGCCACCGTGGGCCAGCCCCTGCCGGCAGCGGGCTGGCGGACAGGATTTGATCCGGATCAAAGCGTTAGCGCGACGTGAGGCCGAGACTGGCCGCATCCACCCAGCAACGAGATCACCCCCATGCGCAAGACCTCCCCCCTGATCGTGGCCAGCCTGGCCGCCGCCCTGTCCCTCGCCGCCGCCCCGGCCATGGCCCAGTCCAAGGGCGACTGGACCGTTTCGGCCGGTATCCATCAGGTGGCACCGAAGTCGAACAACGGCTGGCTGGCCAACGGCACCCTGAAGGTCGATGTCGACAACGACGTCAAGCCGACCATTACCGGTGAATACTTCATCGCCGACAATCTGGGCATCGAAGTGCTGGCCGCGCTGCCGTTCAAGCACGACATCAACATCAACGGGCTCGGCCGCGTGGGCAGCACCAAGCAGCTGCCGCCGGTGGTGACCCTGCAGTACCACTTCAACAGCAAGGGCAAGGTGTCGCCGTTCATCGGTGCGGGCGTGAACTACACGACCTTCTTCAGCGAAGACACCACCGGTGCGCTGAAGGACAGCCGCCTGAAGCTGCAGGATTCGTGGGGCCTGGCCGCGCATGCGGGCGTGGACTTCGCGATCGGCGAGAAGGGCGCGCTGCGCGTGGACATGCGCTGGATCGACATCGACAGCAAGGTGAAGTTGAACGGCGAGAAGATCGGCACGGTCAACATCGATCCGCTGGTCTACGGCGCTTCGTACGTCTTCAAGTTCTAAAGCGGTGTGTTGAGCGCGGGGGCTTCGCCCCCGCTCCCCCGCTACACGCAAAACCCTCGCAGCATGTTGCCCCGGTGATTGCCGGGGCTTTTTTTGTTTGCGCGAAAAGCACCGGCATCTGGAATTGGGCGGAGAGGGTGGGGTGATCGGGACACGCCGTAAATACGTCCCTGTAGGCTCGATCGCCGCATCCATGCGGCGAACGGTCCCGATCACCCCACCCTCTCCACCCTTCCCATCTGCGCGCGCGTGCCAGCTCAAGCAAAGGCAAGAGCAGAAGCAGAACCTGAACATCCGAGGCGTAGTGGTTGCCTGTAATTGCAGGAGGCCGATTTTGATCCTGCATTTGTTTTTGATGTTGCCTTTGACGTTTGCATCCGCCTCCGCGGCCATGTTTGGAGGGGAGCGCAGCGGGAGGGGCGGCGGGACCGTTGGTGCCATGGATGGCGCCATCGAGCCCCCATGGATGGGTTTACGGCGTGTCCCGCCGCCCCTCCCGCTGCGCTCCCACTTCGGAACAGGAACGCGCCGCTCTTCAATCCACCTACCCCGCTAGAATGTGCGCATGAAAGCCCTGCACTCCTTCTTCCTCGCCGCCGCCCTGGCGCCGGCCCTGCTGTCCGTCTCCGCCCCCGCCCATGCCTGGGGCGCGCAAGGCCACCGTCTGGTCGCCGAAGTCGCCGACGCCCGCCTCAACCCCGCCGCCCGCGCCGAAGTGGACCGCCTGCTGGCCACCGAACCGGATGCCACCCTGGCCAGCATCGCACCGTGGGCCGACCAGCTGCGCGCCAAAGACCCGGGCCTGGGCCGTCGCTCGGCCGGCTGGCACTACGTCAACATCGCCGAAGACAACTGCCACTACGAAGCACCGAAGCACTGCAAGAACGGCAACTGCATCGTCGAGGCCCTGAAGGCACAGAGCGCCATCCTCGGCGACCGCAGCCTGACCGACGGCGAGCGCCTGCAGGCGCTGAAGTTCGTCGTGCACCTGGTCGGCGACATCCACCAGCCGATGCACGCCGGTTACGCCCACGACAAGGGCGGCAACGACTTCCAGCTTCAGTTCGGCAACCGCGGTACCAACCTGCACTCGCTGTGGGACAGCGGCATGCTCAACACCCGCAAGCTGGACGACGCCGGCTATCTGCCGCTGCTGCAGGGCCAGCGCGCGCCGAAGCTGGCGCGCCAGTCCAACCCGCAGCGTGACCCGCAGACGTGGGCCGAGGCCAGCTGCCGCATTTCCATGCAAGCTGGCGTTTATCCGGCCACGCGTAAAATCGGTGATGAATACACCGAGCGCTACCGGCCGCTGGCCGAAGCGCAGCTGCGACTGGCCGGTGAGAACCTGGCGCAGTTGCTGAACCGCGTGCTGGGCACGCGCTGAGGAGCGTTCCAATGTCAGTCCAGGTGCAGTCGTTCTTCCACCGTGACAGCAATACCTTCAGCTATCTGGTCAGTGATCCGGCCAGCGGCGAAGCGGCGCTGATCGACCCGGTCCTGGACTACGACCCGGATACCGACGCCAGCAGTGAAGCGCCGCTGCATGCCGCGTTGCAGGCCATCGAACAACAGGGCCTGCAGCTGCGCTGGCTGCTGGAGACACACGCTCACGCCGACCACGTATCGGGTGGGCGCCGGCTCAAGCAACGCTTCCCGCAGGCCACGCTGGCCATCGGCGAAGGCATCCGTGCGGTGCAGGCCACCTTCGCGCCGCGCTACGGCCTGCAGCTTCCTGCGGCGGATGAAATCTTCGATCACCTGTTCGGCGATGGCGAAACCTTCGCTCTTGGCGAACTGCGCTGCCAGGTGATCGCCGTGCCCGGCCATACCAGCGACAGCATCGCCTACCTGATCGACGATGCGCTGTTCACCGGTGACTCGCTGTTCATGCCCGACGGCGGTACCGCCCGCTGCGATTTCCCGGGTGGCGATGCCGCGCAGCTGTACCGTTCAATCCAGCGCCTGCTGGCGCTGCCCGATGCGACCCGCGTGTTCGTCTGCCACGACTACGGTCCGGGTGGTCGTGCATTCGCCAACGAAACCACCATCGGCGAACAGCGCGCACACAACATCCACGTGCATGACGGCGTGGCCGAGGCGGAATTCGTCAGCGTGCGCCAAGCACGCGATGCGACGCTGGAAGAACCCAAGCTGATGCAGCCCGCGGTGAAGGCCAACATCCAGGGCGGGGCCTGATCCACGCCGCTGCGCTCGCCGGGCATGGCCCGGCGCTACCCCGGTCATCGCAAGCGGTCATTTTCCCTGCGTGCGCACCACGTGCTGGCCCTTCACGATCTCAAAGGTAAAGGCGTACTGCAGGGTGACCGCCACCGGCTCGATGCGCTCGGCGCCGCGACAGTCGCCGCGGTCGGCAGGCACCTTGCCAGCCGCAAAGTGGCAGACCGCTGCGGACGAGTACTTCCACATGGCCACCGCTTCCTGTGCGGCCTGCAGAAGGGGCGCATTCTCGCGTGCGGCACCTGCCGCGCACCCGGAGCGATCAGTCAAGGGCAGGCTGCGCTCGACTGCGCCATTGGCATCGACCACCACCTGCAGGCAGATGGTGGTGGGCGCCAGTTCCGCGCGCGGGTCACGATCGCCCACTTCCGGGTCCGGTGCCGCGTACAACTGCGGCATCCGGTAGCCCTCGCTCGCGCCCAGCGAGTAGGTCTGCAGCTGCCCACTGCCGCCACCGGTCTGCGGCTGCAGGCGCTGATGGCCGACATTCTCGCTGCGGGTATCAACGGTGGTCAGGCGATCCTGGGTCGCGCACCCTGCCAACAGCGCCGCCATCATCAACAGCGGCACGGACTTCACTGGGAGTCCTCGGTGTTGTCCATGGCATAGGTGATCGGAATCTTCACAGCCCCTGCAACCGGCTTTCCGTTCTTCATCGCCGGACGATAGGTCCAGCTCCGCGCGGCGGCGATCGACACCGCATCGAACACACCCGGATTGGTTGCGCTGAGTACCTGGACGTCAGTCGGATGGCCTTTGGCATCCACGTCCACGCGCAGGTTCACCACGCCCACCTGGCGCTGTTCGATGGCGGACTTCGGATAGGACGGTGGCGGCATCTTGTCGACCTGGATCGGACGGTCCAGCCCCGCCTTGGCCGCATCTTCTTCAGCATGTTCGAACGGCTCGACGCTGATCGACGGCACGCCCGTCGCGCCACCCTGGCTGGCCCACGCCACCGCTCCCATTCCCAGGCACAACCCGACCACCAGCACCTGCCCCGACACCCACGGCAATGCCTTCCGCTTGGATTGCTTCAACATGGCGATACGCTCCTTCAACACGGGTTGGCTGCGCCAATGGCAGACCGCGGGCGCAACCGGATGGACCAGCTGCGCCTTCAGCAGCGTGCTGGCGTAGAGACCGCGCAGCGCAGGCTGCGGGGCAATGGTGCGGGCATCGCAGGCCAGCTCCTGGTCACGCAGGAATCGGCGGGCGGCCCACGGCAGAAGCGGATGGAACCAGAACACCGCGCGTGCCATCAGCAGCGCCCCATTGGCCCAGTGATCGCCATTGCGACGGTGGCTGCGCTCGTGCTGCAGGATCAGGCCCTGCTCCTGTGCGGTGAACTGCTGGTCGAAGTCCGGGCCTACCACGATGCGCGGACGCCACAGGCCGACCAGCGCGGGCAGGCCCGGGTCGGCGCTGGCCTGCCAGCTGCCATCGGCGCGTGCACACAGTTGGCCCATGCCACGTTCAAAGCGCCGCTGCGCACGTAGATCGCGTAGCAGACAAAGGACCGCCCCCAGCATCCATGCCAGCAGCAACAGCCCGGCCCACGGCAACGACTGCCCTGCCATGCCTTCGACGGCGCCGGGTACCACTTTCAGCGGCAGCGTCGGCACATGCTCCAGAAGTGCCACCTGCGGCAACGGCAGCATCAGTGCCAGCAGCAGCAACGGCAGCAACCACCAGCTGCGGTAGGCCAGACCAGCGCCCCCCAATCGCACCAGCAGCGGCCGCAGCACCGCCAGCACGACCACGCCCACCGCCAGCCACAGGCTGGCCTGCCACAGCCCATCGAGCAGCTCAGTCATGGTCCAGCTCCTGGATCAGTTTCTTCAGTTCGGCGATGTCCTGCGCACTCAACTGGCCACGTTCGCTGAAGTGCGCAACCAACGGCGCAACGCGCCCTTCGAAGACACGACCAATGAAGTCCTGGCTCTGCGCCTCCACCCAGGCCTGCCGCTGCAGCAGCGGCCGGTACAGGTAGCGCCGGCCATCGCGCTCGGCAGCAATCGCGCCCTTGGTCAGCAGGCGGTTGAGCAGGGTCTTGATGGTCGGCTCGGCCCAGTCACGGTGCGCCAGTGCGGCGACCACGTCATCGGCGCTACGCGGTGCCTGCTGCCATAGCACCTCCATCACAACGGCTTCGGCTTCGCTGATCGGGGTCATGGTTTACATCCGTAATCGATAACCCGATTACGCGCGTAATCGAATCGTCTGTCAAGCCCCTCGACTCCAGGTTCATCCCGGCTGCGCCAGCATCGATTCCTCCCGCCCCAGGCCCCGGATGAAAGCGCTGCCCAAGAAGGAATTCCCGGTCGAGCAGGCCCGCCGCTTTCTCGAACCCGGGCCGATCGTGCTGGTCAGCACCGCCTGGCGCGGCCAGCGCAACCTGATGACGATGGGCTGGCACATGGTGATGGGCTTCTCGCCTTCGCTGGTCGCCACCTACCTGTGGGACGCAAACCACAGCCATGCGCTGGCGCGTGGCAGCGGCGAGTGCGTGATCAATGTGCCGGGTGTGGAACTGCTCGATACCGTGGTGGACATCGGCAACTGCAGCGGCCGCGAGGTCGACAAGTTCGCCCGTTTCGAGCTTGATGCGCTGCCCGCGCGCGAGGTCGGCGCGCCGCTGGTCGGCCAATGCCATTCGTGCTTCGAATGCCGCTTGTACGACGACAGCCAGGTGGCGTCGAACAACCTGTTCATCTGGGAAATCGTGCGCGCCCATGTTGCGCCCCGGCCGAAACTACCGCGCACGATGCATTACCGGGGCGATGGGCAGTTCATGGTGTCTGGCGCCGAAGTCTCGCGTCGACGGCGGTTCAAGCCCGACATGCTGTAATGCCCGCACTCCCCCACACGCAGGACCACCGCGCATGACCGAACACCTCACCGACCTGGACGCCGCCGTCGATTGGTTGTTCGCGCGCGTGGACGGGCCGCTGCGGATCGGGGCACCGCTGGCACTGGGCAAGCCGCATCGGCTGCTCAATGCCCTTTACGCACGCGTCGAGCACGATCCGTCGCGGCCACTGCAGCTGTATACCGCGCTGTCGCTGAACCCGCCGAAGGCGCGCGGCAACGGCCTGGAAGCGCGCTTCATGGCGCCGTTCGCGCAGCGCCATTTCGGCGACGATTTCCCGCGCCTGGCCTATGCCGATGCGATCGCGCGCGACGCGTTGCCGGCACATGTGCAGGTGGAAGAGTTCTACATGCAGTCCGGCGCCCTGCTCGGCTCGCGGCAGGCGCAGTCCAGCTATACCAGCCTGAACTACACCCACGCCGCCGATGCGGTGGCGCAGCGCGCGCCGCAGGTGATCGTGCAGAAGGTGGCGATGCGGCCGAACGACCGCCGGCTCTCGCTGTCGTGCAACAACGACATCACCCAGGACACGCTGGATGCGATGACCGCGCGCGGGCTGCCTCGCCCGCTGCTGATCGCCGAGATCGACCCGCAGCTGCCCTATCTGGGCGGCTCGGCCACGGTCGATGTGTCGTTCTTCGATCTGGTGATCACCCCGCCACCACCGTACCCGGCGTTGTTCGGCCTGCCGCGGCAGCCGGTCGGCGATGCCGACTACGCGATCGGCCTGTATGCCAGCACGCTGGTGCGCGACGGTGGCACCCTGCAGATCGGCATCGGCACGCTGGCTGATGCACTCAGCCATGCGCTGGTGCTGCGCCACACCGACAACGCCCGCTACCGCCGCGTGCTGCACGCGCTGGATCCACAGCTGGCCAGCCACCCGCTGGTTCAGGAGATCGGCGGCGTGGACCCGTTCGAAGTGGGCCTGTACGGCTGCAGCGAAATGCTCAACGAGGGCTTCCGCCGGCTGGTACAGACCGGCGTGATCAAGCGCAAGGTGCACGACGATCTGGCGCTGATGCAGCGCATCGAGAACGGCAGCACCCTGTCCATCGACCACGCCACCCTGGCTGCCGAAGGCGAGTACCTGCATGGCGCCTTCTACCTGGGCTCGCCGGAGTTCTACGAGTGGTTGCGCACGCTGCCGGAAGACGAATGCCGTGCGATCGGCATGCGCCGCATCAGCGAGATCAACCAGCTCTACGGCGGCAATGAGACGCTGGAACGCCTGCAGCGCCGCCACGCGCGCTTCTTCAACTCCTGCATGATGGCCACCGCGCTGGGCGCGGCGGTGTCGGATGCGCTGGATGATGGACGTGTGGTGTCCGGCGTGGGTGGCCAGTACAACTTCGTGGCGATGGCACATGCGCTGCCGGAAGCGCGCAGCGTGCTGATGTTCCGCGCCGCGCGAGATGACAAGGGCCAGCGCGAATCCAACGTGCGCTGGAACTACGGGCACACCACCATCCCACGCCACCTGCGCGACATCTACCTCAACGAATACGGCATCGCCGACCTGCGCGGCCTGACCGACGAGGACTGCGTGCATGCGATGACTGCAATCACCGAGGCCCCGTTCCAGGGCGGCCTGCTGCAGCAGGCACACGCCTCGCGCAAGCTGCTGGCGGCCACGCAACCGGATCCGGAGCGCCAGCAGCGCAACACGCCGCAGGCACTGTCCGCGGCACTGGCACCGTTCCGCGTCGATGGCAGCCTGCCCGACTATCCGTTGGGCAGCGACTTCAACGAGATCGAGCAGGTGCTGGTGAAAGCGCTGGGCTGGCTGAAGGCCAACACGCAGACCCGCGGCGACAAGCTGCGTACCGTCTGGGCAGCGCTGCGGCAACCGGCTGGCGACGGCGATGCGGTGTACCTGCAGCGCATGGGCCTGCAGGCACCGAAGGATTTCGCCGAACGCTTGGACGCGCGACTGCTGCGCCTCGCACTGGCACGCACCGCCTGAAAAAGGGGACGGAGGGGATCAAGTCGCTTGTGCACAAACGACTTGATCCCCTCCGTCCCCTTTTCTCTCGAGCAAAGAAAAGGCCGGCGTGCGCCGGCCTTTCCCTTCCTGCTTCGCGAGGCTGCTTACAGCGCCTTGGCCGCTTCCACCACGTGGGCGGTGGTGATGCCGAAGTGCTTGTACAGCTGGTCGGCGGGGGCCGAGGCACCGAAGGTGTCGATGCCGATCACCGCACCGTCCAGGCCGACGAACTGGCGCCAGAAACCGGTGACGCCGGCTTCCACCGCAACGCGCTTGCGCACGGCGTTCGGCAGTACCGATTCACGGTAGGCCGCATCCTGGCGCAGGAACACGTCGGTGGACGGCATCGAGACCACGCGGGTCTTGAGGCCAGCCGCGTCCAGCTGGGCCTTGGCTTCGGTCGCCAGCGAAACTTCCGAACCGGTGGCGATCAGGATCACGTCCGGGGTACCGGCGGCATCGGCCAGCACGTAGCCACCGCGCTCGATCTGGGCGATCTGCTCGGCGTCGCGCGGCTGGTGCGGCAGGTTCTGGCGGCTGAACACCAGGCAGCTCGGACCATCCTGACGGGTGATCGCAGCCTTCCAGCTCACCGCCGACTCGACCGCATCGCACGGACGCCACACGTCGTTGTTCGGGATGTAACGCAGCGAAGCCAGGTGCTCCACCGGCTGGTGGGTCGGGCCGTCTTCGCCCAGGCCGATCGAGTCGTGGGTGTAGACGTGGATGGCGTGCGCCGGGATCAGCGCGCTCATGCGCACGCCGTTGCGGGCGTAATCGCTGAACACCAGGAAGGTGGCGTCGAACGGAATGAAGCCGCCGTGCAGGGCCAGGCCGTTGGCAATGGCGGTCATGCCGAACTCGCGCACGCCGTAGTACACGTAGTTGGCGTTGGCGTCGTCGCTGGCAACCGACTTGCTGCCCTTCCACAGGGTCAGGTTGGAGTGCGCCAGGTCGGCCGAGCCACCGACGATTTCCGGCAGCAGCGGGGCGTAGGCTTCGATGGCCAGCTGCGAGGCCTTGCGCGAAGCGATCGTCGGGCCTTCAGCGGCCACCTGGGCGATGTAGGCATCGGCCTTGGCAACGAAGTCGGCCGGCAGCTCGCCGTGCGAACGGCGGGTCAGCTCGGACGCTTCAGCCGGGTACTGGCTGGCGTACTTGTCGAACAGCTGTTCCCACTCGGCCTGGCGCAGGGTGCCAGCGCCATTGGCGCGCCAGCCGTCGTAGATCGCCTGCGGGATCTCGAACGGACCGTATTCCCAGCCCAGCTGCTTGCGGGTGGCTTCCAGCTCGTCCTTGCCCAGCGGAGCGCCGTGGCTGGATTCCTTGCCCGCCTTGTTCGGCGAACCGAAACCAATGGTGGTGCGGCAGCAGATCAGGGTCGGCTTGTCGCTCTGCGACAGCGCGGCCTCGATGCCGGCCTTGATGCTTTCCGGGTCGTGGCCATCGACATCGCGCACGACGTTCCAGCCATAGGCCTCGAAACGCTCCGGGGTATTGTCGGTGAACCAGCCCTCGACGTTGCCGTCGATGGAGATGTGGTTGTTGTCCCAGAAGCAGACCAGCTTGTGCAGGCCCCAGGTACCGGCCAGCGAAGCGGCTTCATGCGACACGCCTTCCATCAGGCAGCCATCGCCCATGAACACCCAGGTGCGGTGGTCGACCACTTCCAGTTCCGGGCGGTTGAAGCGCTGTGCCAGCAGCTTCTCGGCCAGGGCGAAGCCCACGGCATTGGCGAAACCCTGGCCCAGCGGGCCGGTGGTGGTTTCCACGCCCGGGGTCTCGTGGCGTTCCGGGTGGCCGGCGGTGTGGCTGCCCAGCTGGCGGAACAGCTTCAGCTGCTCGATCGGCAGGTCGTAACCGCTCAGGTGCAGCAGCGCGTACTGCAGCATCGAACCGTGGCCGTTGGACAGCACGAAACGGTCGCGGTTGAACCAGTGCGGGTTGCTCGGGTTATGGCGGAGATAGTCGTTCCAGAGGACTTCGGCGATGTCGGCCATGCCCATGGGCATGCCGGGGTGGCCGGACTTTGCGGTTTCAACCGCATCGGCGGCAAGGAAGCGGATGGCGTTGGCCAACTGGCGACGGGTAGGCTGCGTCATGGTTCTGTCGGAATCGGGAGGCGGCCGCGGACGTGCGGGCGGCCTATTGTCCCATAGTCGCCGGGCGGGGGGTCGGTTCACCTTGCCCGGTCGTGCCGGCCGCTGGCCGGCAACGTCGTCATCTCCCCCGGATTCCGCATGTGAAGCGGGGTCGGAGCCCTTTCCTTGCGGAGAGGAATCCGACCCCGATCAGGTCGCCAGCAGTGGCGTTGGACTCAGTCCTGCTGCGGGCCCAGCGCCGGGCCGTCGTGCGATTCGCCCTTGGCCACCAGGGTGGTCAGGGCCAGGTCGCCGGTCACGTTCAGCGCGGTACGGCACATGTCCAGGAAGTGGTTCACGCCCAGGATCAGGCCGATGCCCAACGGGTTCACCCCCACCATCGCGCAGATCATCGCCACCACCGGCAGCGAGCCTGACGGCACGCCGGCCGTGCCGATGCCACCGAGGATGCAGACCGCCATCACCATGATCTGCTGGCCGATGCTCAGGTCCACGCCGAAGAACTGGGCCAGGAAGATCACCGTCACGCCCTCGAACAGCGCGGTGCCGTTCTGGTTGGCGGTGGCGCCCACGGTCAGCACGAAGCGCGACACGCGCTGCGGCAGGCCCATCTGGTCGGCCACGCGCAGCGCGGTCGGCAGGGTGGCGTTGCTGGAGGCGGTGGAGAACGCCATCACCGTCGCTTCCTGGGTATCGCGGAAGAACGACAGCGGCGAACGACCGGACAGCCATACGGCCGTGCCGTAGCTCACCACCATGTGCAGGCCGAGTGCCAGCACCACCACGCCCACGTAGGCGCCGAGGCGGATGATCAGCTCGAAGCCGAACAGCGCGGCCAGGTTGAACATGAAGCAGGCCACCGCATACGGGGCCAGGCGGATGACCAGGTTGATCAGGGTCATCGAAATTTCGAACACGCCTTCGATGGCGCGGCGCAGCGGCGCGACCTTCTCGTTGTCGGTCAGCACCATGCCGATGCCGAACATCAGCGCGAAGAACATCAGCGACAGGATCGCGCCGTTGTCAGACGCGGCCTGCAGCACGTTGCTCGGCACGATCGACAGCAGCATGTCCATGCCCTTCGGCGTGCCATGGATGCCCGCGACAATCTCCTTGCTGCGCTCGGCGTTCTCCGACAGCATCATCGCAGCGACCTGCGGGTCGACGCCGACACCCGGCTTGAGCAGGTTCACCAGCACCAGCCCGATGCCCACGGCAATGCCGGACAGCAGCACGGTATAGGCCAGGGTCTTCCAACCGATGCGGCCAAGGGCGCGGATGTCGCCCATCTCCGACACACCCATGATCAGCGCCGAGAAGATCAGCGGCACGATCAGCATGAAGATCAGGTTGAGGAACAGGCCCGAAGCCGGGGTGGTGATGTAGTCCATTACCCACTTGGCACCGGCCTGCAGACCATCGACGCTGCCGCCCAGGGCGTGCACGATCAGTCCCAGGATCAGGCCGATCGCAAAGCCGATGCCCATCTTCCAATGCAGGGGCAACTTCTTCTTGTCGGCAGCAGCTGCTGTCATGCGCGGGTTTCCTCGAAAAATGAATGCACTCTAACAAAGCGCGCAAGCGGCGCCGGTTCAGGTTCGCCGCGGCGGATACAGCGGCGCCAGGCCAGTGTCAGCGGTCTTTGCTGCCGCCGACCAGTGCGGTCCGTCACGGAAGACCTCGCGCAGGCGCGTGCGCAGCGGCGCAAGATCACCCTGACCGCCCCATCGGGCCTGCTGCAGTTCCTGCAGCACCTGTCGCTGTCCGGGGTCAGCCAGGCGGTCGATGACCTGCTCGATACGTTCGACACCGGCCATCGCACACAGCTGCGCTTCCACCTGATCAAACCCTTCACCATCCAGCGCGCGGCGCAGTTCGGCCACGCCGGCACGTCCAGTCGCCACAGCCGGCACAGCGCCCTTGGCCGCCACGGGCGCCGCCACGCGCGGGCGACGGCCTCGCTGCCAGCCCCACAACAGCGTCAGCAGCCACAGCAACGCCAGGCCGATGGCGGCGCCCATCCACGGCCATGGCCGCTCGGACAAACCACTGGCGCGGGGATCGGTCGCCGCGATACGGCTGTCCTGGCCATCGCCATCCGGCAGCGCCGCATCGGTGTCGATCGGCGGCAGCGGTGCAGGTGGCGCACTGCCAGCCCCGTTACCGGCCACCACGGCCAGCGTCAGGTCCGGCAGCTTCGCTTCCTGTGCCTTGCCATTGCGCACGTCCCACCACGGCAGGCGCGGCCCCGGCACCACCAGCGAACCCGGCTGGCGCGGCACGATGGAATAGCGGCGGGTGATCTTCAGCCGCGGCGTACTGCCATTGAAGGTCTCTTCGTACTGCGCAGGTTCTGCGAACACCTGCGCCGCGTTGCCGACGTCGGGCACCGGCAGATCGGTGAACTGCGCGCGGGTAGCGCCTTCGGCAATCGCCTCCACCACCACGTTGGCCGCCTCGCCGGTACGGGCGCTGGTCGGTGCACTGGTGTAGCGCAGCTGCAGGCCCTGCAGCGGCAGCCATGGCTGCGGCGCCTGTGCCGGTTGCGCCTGCACCTGCAACGTGCGATCGGCGCCGGTGGCATTCATGCGCCCGTCGCCGCCGCCGAAGAAATCGTCGAAGAAGCCACCGGCACTGCGCCCGCTGAAGCGCGCACCGGCCAGCCGAAGTGCACCGCTGCGCTCGGGGATCAGCAGGAAGCGCCGCTCGACCACGTTGTAGCGGCGGCCGCTGACCTGTCGCACATCGGTGCGGTCATCGCCCACCCGCTGCAACGACGCGCCGGCCGGTGTATCCAGCACCAGTTCGCCGGAGGCCAGCTGCGAAGCGAAATACAACCGCACCACCACGCCTACGCTCTGCTGCACATACGGTGTCTCGTCATCGACAGCGGTTTCGATGAACGCCACCGCATTGCTGTCGGGACCTGCCACGGCAGCGGCATCCACCTGCAGGGTCAACGGTGCGGTACGTACGCTGCCCACCTGCAGGCCCGGCACCACCAGTGCACCGCTACGCCGTGGCGTGAGTGCCACGCCATACAGATTGCGCTGCTGCATGCTGCCATTGCTCCACGCTACCTGGCGGCTGCTGGTCTGCCCGCTGAGGTCGAAGTCGGTGCGCAACGGTGTGAAGTCAGGGGCGCCCTGGTCGCTCTCGACATTGAGCGTGACCGTGTCGCCCATCGCGATGCGGTCGCGGTCCAGCCACGCACGCGGCTGCGCCCAGGCCAGCAGCGGCAGCCACAGCAGCAGCGCCGCCAGTACCTGTCGGGGCCAGTGCCCGTGCATGTTGATCGCCCGCGTCATCGCCCTTCCCTCTTCCTGCGTTCGTTTTCCAGCTGGAACTTGGCCCGCAGCAATGCGCCCGGATCATCCGGCACGCGTCGCATCCACGCCTCCACCGCCTGCTGCTCCTCGCGTTGGCGTGGCGTGGCGCCATCGCTGCCTGGTACCGGCTTGCCGTCCTTGTCGGCCTGACCCTCGCGCGCCTGCTGCATCGCCTGCTGCATGCGCTGGCGCTGCTGTTCATCGGCCTGCGCCTGCGCCTTGGCGTCTTCCACCTGTGGTGGTGCCTGCTGGCCGTCGCGGCCACGCTCGCCGGGCTGCGGGTTCGACTGCGTTTTGTCGTCGCCCGGCTTGGGCTGGCCCTGCTGGCCAGACTGCGGCTGGCCCTGGCCGGAATCCTTCTGGCCCTGCTGCGGCTGCTGGCCCTGCGGATTCTGCTGGCCCTGACCATTCTGCGGTTGTTTCTGCTGCCCGTTCTGCGGCGGCTTCTGCTGATCCTGGCCCTGGCCACCGGATGACTTGCGCTTGCGCGCGGCATCGACCACCGCACGGTTGGCCACCGCGTCGGCCATGCCCGGATGCAGCGCCAATGCGCGATCGTAGGCAGCAATGGCTTCGTCGTAGTTGCCCTGGCGTGCCAGTGCGTTGGCCAGGTTGTACCAACCGGCATCGTTGTCGATGCCCTCGAACTGCTTGCGCGCACTGGCGAAGTCGCCATTGCGGTATGCCTGCACGCCGTCGGCCAGGCGCTGATGCTGCAGCTGGTCGCTGCGCTTCCACAGTGTGCCCTGCACCGGCTGCGGCGCAGCGGCCGACGGCGCCTGCGCCTGCACCTCGCCCATCCATGGCAGCAGGCCCACTGCCAGTACGGCAGCCAGCAATGCGCGGCGACGGAACGCCAACAGCGCCAGCAGCATCAGGGGCGGCAGCAGCCAGAAACCTTCATCGCGCCATTGCCTGCCCTCGCCCGGTCGCTCCGCCGTCGTGCCCTCACGCACATCGAGCACGCCCAACGCACGCAGATCGCTGTCATCGGCGGCAATGCGCGCATAGCGTCCGCCGCCGGCCGTGGCCACCGCGCGCAGGCTGGCTTCATCCAGTGCGGCCTGGCGGATCTGCCCGCTGCCATCGCGATAGGCCGCACCGGCTGGCGTACCCAGCCCCAGCACCGACACCTGCAGGCCCAGGCTGCGTGCCTGTGCTGCGGCCAATCCGGCTTCGCCGTCGGCCTGGTCGGTCACCAGCAGGATCTGCCCGCGCAATGCACCGATCTGCCGCATCAGCCGGGTCGCCCAGTCGATGCCACGGTCGGCGCGCTGGCCGTCGCGCGGCATCACTTCAGGTGACAGCGCATCCAGATACAGCGCGACATTGCTGCCGTCATCGGTCAGCGGCGCGACGGTGTAGGCATCGTCGGCGTACACCACCAGACCGACCTGCCCGCCCTGGCGCGCGCGCAGCAGCTCACCTACCTTTGCACGCACCTGCAGCAGGCGCGAGGGCGGCAGGTCGGTGGCGGTGATCCGGCTGGACAGGTCCAGCACCACCAGCAACGGTGCGCTGGCCTGGAACATCGGTTGCGCCTGCTGGCGCCAGCTTGGCCCGGCCATCGCCAGCGATGCCAGCGTCCAGCCCAGCAGCAGCGCCCACGGCAGGCGCGCACGACGGCGCGTGCCAGCCGCCAGCAGATGCGGCAGCAGGTGCGCATCCACCGCCTGCCGCCACACATCGCTGCGCCGCTGCCGGTACAACGCCACCGCGATGATCAGCGGCAGCGCCAGCAACGCCCACAGCCATTCCGGGCGCAGGAAGTGCAGCGCGTTCCAGTCGGGAAGATTCGAAACCAACGCGATCATCGGCGACGCTCCGGCCACAGCCAGGCCAATGCGCCCAGCAACAAGGCCAGCCCCAGCGCCCATGCGTAGCGTTCCTCGCGCGGGCGCAGGCTCGGACCCTTCGCCGCGATCGGCTCCAGCCGGTCCAGCTCGGCATAGATGCCGGCCAGCTGTGCGGTGTCACGTGCGCGGAAGAACTGGCCGCCGGTCATGGTGGCGATCTTCTTCAACGTCGCTTCGTCGACCGGGTCCTGGTCGGCAGAGATCGGAATACCAAACAGGCGCATGCTGCCGTCACCGCCAAAGGCCACGGTGTGGATGCGTACGCCTTCGGCGCGCGCCACCTCGGCCGCACGCAACGGTTCCAGCACGCCGGCATTGCTCACGCCATCGGTCAGCAGGATCAGCACGCGCTGGCCCTCGGGTTGGCTGCGCAGCCGCTTCACCGCCAGGCCGATGGCATCGCCAATGGCCGTCTCGCGGCCGGCCAGGCCGACCACGCTGTCGCGCAGCTGATCGCGCACGCTGGCCAGGTCGGCGGTCAGTGGCGTCAGCGTGTAAGCACGGTCACCGAACACCAGCAGGCCGATGCGATCCCCGGCACGACGATCAAGAAAATCGGCCAGCACGGCCTTGGCTGCGGTGAGGCGATCAACCGCCTGCCCGCCCAGCACCATGTCGCCCTCGCCCATGCTGCCGGACACGTCCATCGCCAGCATCATCTGCCGGCCTTCCTGCGGCGGCGTGATCGCCTCACCCAATTGCTGCGGACGCGCCAGCGCCACGCACAGCGCGCACCAGCCCAGCCACAGCAGCAGCGTGCGCAGCCACGACACATCGACGCGGCCGCCACCGGCCAGCGCTTCCAGTTCGGTGGCCGCATACGGCACGCGCAGCGCAGCGCCCGGATCGGCACGGCGTTTCCACCAATGCATCAACAACGGCAGCGGCAGCGCCAGCAGGGCCAGCGGCCATGCCAGCTGCAGGTCCGGCCACGGCCAGTAACTCGCCAGCACGTTCATCGGCGGCGCTCCAGCAGCAGCGCCAGGTAGCGCTCGCGCGCCCAGCGGCGTACTGCGGCCACCTCGTTGACGTCCACGCGTGGGCGATAGGCACCTTCGGCCAACAGGCTACGGCGTGCTTCCGGCAATGTGCCCTGCGGATCCACGCGCTGCCACCAGGCCTCATCGCGCAGCGACTCGCTGCCCGGACGCGCATGGCGGGCGGCACGACGCAGCAGTCCCGCAATGGCCGCCAGTTCCGCAACGGCGTCGTGGCTGGCAGCCAACTCCTGGTCGAACAGCTGCAACCAGCGCTGGTGACGACGGCGGCGGCGCCACCACAGCACAGCCACCACCAGCAGCACCAGCAGCAACACGCCACCGATCATCAGGTAGCCCGGTGCCGGCGGCCACCAGGATGGTGGCGGCGGCAGCTGCACATCACGCAGCGGCAGGTTGGCGCTCATGCCGGCACCTCGGTCGGCGACGGTGCCAGCCAGGCATCGCTGGGCGCGTCGGTGGACAGCACCTGCACGTCGACACGGCGCGCACCGAGCTGACGCCGCAGCTCCTGCAGCGGTTCAACGAAATGCGCCTGCCAATGGGCCTGCACCTCGCTGCGGCGCAGGTCGAGGCCAATGCGCTGCTGCAGGGTCTGGAACTGCAGCGCGGCCGACGGCGGCTGCAGTTCCAGCGGATCGACCAGCAGCACCAGGCTGAGGTCGTGATGCTGGGCCAGCGCGCTCCAGCGTGCCGGCGGAATGCGGATGGCCTGCTGCGGATCGGCCAGCACCAGCATGCGCGCACCCGGGCGCAGCACGCGGCCGGCGTGGTCCAGCGCGCGCTCCAGGCCCAGATCATCGGCAGGCGGCTGCGCATACCAGCGGGTCAGTGCGTCGAGCACGCGCAGCACGCCGCGCGGACCGCCTGCGGGGGCAATCGGTGGTTCACGGTCGCTGCCACGCAAGGCGCCGATGCGATCGCCACGGCGCTGCGCCGACCACGCGGCGACGGCGCCGGCGCGTGCGGCCTGCACCGACTTGAAGCGCACGCGGGTGCCGAAGTACAGCGACGGTGAAGTATCGGCCACGATCAGGCTGACCCGCTCGCGCTCGGCCTGGAACAACTTGGTATGGGCACGACCGGTCCGTGCGGTCACCCGCCAGTCGATATGGCGTGCATCGTCGCCGGCCACGTACTCGCGCGACTCGGCATATTCCATGCCGCGCCCACGCAGCGGCGACGGCGCCTGCCCGGCATTGCCGGCACGGCCACGGCGCGGCGGTGGCGGACGCTGCGCCAGCCGCCGCAGTGCCACCAGTTCGGCCAGCTGTGGGCGCAGCCCGTCACCGTCACTGACGCTGGGTACGTGTTCCAGGGATCGATCGGTCATGCGCAGGCTCAGGGTGCCGGCACCCGGGCCAGCAGTTCCTGCACCAGGCGCTCGCCATCCCAACCCTCGGCGGTGGCTTCGTAGCTGGGCAGCACGCGATGGCGCAGCACGTCGGCAGCGACCGCGCGCACGTCATCGGGGGTGACGAAGTCGCGATCCGCCAGCCAAGCGCGTGCGCGCGCACAACGCTCCAGCGCGATCGAGCCGCGCGGGCTGGCGCCCCAGGCGATGCGGCGGCCGAGGCCGGCGTCATAGCGCGACGGGTCACGCGAGGCCAGCACCAGCTCGATCAGGTAGCGCTCCAGCGCCGGCGCCATGTGCAGGTCCAGCACTTCGCGGCGGGCATCGAACACATCCTGCATCGGCATCTTTTCCGGTACCGGTGCCGACTCGCCCAACGCACCACGGGCGCGCTCGCGGGCCAGGCGCAGGATTTCCGATTCGGCCGCCTGGTCCGGGTAACCAATGCGCACGTGCATCAGGAAGCGATCCAGCTGTGCTTCCGGCAGCGGGAAGGTGCCTTCCTGCTCGATCGGGTTCTGCGTGGCCATCACCAGGAACAGTGGCGGCAACGCGTAGGTGTGGCGGCCCACGGTGACCTGGCGCTCGCCCATCGCTTCCAGCAGCGCTGACTGCACCTTTGCCGGGGCGCGGTTGATTTCGTCGGCCAGCAGGATCGGGTGGAAAATCGGGCCGGGCACGAATTCGAAGCGGCCTTCCTGCGGGCGCCAGATCTCGGTGCCGGTCAGGTCGGCCGGCAACAGGTCCGGGGTGAACTGCACGCGTGCGAAGTCGGCTTCCAGGCGCGCGGCCAGCGCGCGGATGGCGGTGGTCTTGGCCAGGCCGGGGGCACCTTCCACCAGCAGGTGGCCGTCGGCCAGCAGGGCGATCAGCAGGCGTTCGACCAGCGCGGCCTGGCCCACGATCTCGGCCGACAATGCGTCGCGCAGCTGGCTGAAAGCGGCATGCAGGCGGGAGGTAGCCGGCGCGGGCGGCGGCGAAACGGTTTCGGGCATCGGCGGTGGCAGGTTCATGGGGGCCTTTGACCGGCGCAGGACGGCACGGGTTCCCGACATCATCGCAGGGTGCCCTGCGATTGGCATCAAGAACGGCTGAACAGCATCCACGCATGACCTGGATCTACCGGGCCGTAGGCGTGGAAGGGGGCCCAAACGAAGAAGGGCCGCACAGGGCGGCCCTCTTCGTGTTGCGGGGTGCGATGGCTCAGTTCTGCTTGGCCACGCGCAGCACCTTCGGGGTCACGAACACCAGCAGCTCGGCCTTGTCCTTGTTGCGGCCACGCTTCTTGAACAGGTTGCCCAGGAACGGCACGTCGCCCAGGAACGGCACCTTGCTGATGCTGCTGCGGTCGGTGAACTCGTACACGCCACCGATGACCACGGTCTGGCCGTCCTCGACCAGCACCGCGGTGTTGACCTCACGGCGGTTGATCGACGGCACGGTGCCGTAACCGTCCAGCTGGATGAGCTGGTCCACTTCGTCCTTCTTCACCTGCATGTTGAGGAACACGCGGTTGTCGTTGGTGATGGTCGGCGTGACCTTCAGTTCCAGCACCACTTCCTTGAACTGCACGTTCGGCGTTGCAACGCCACCGGTGCCGCCACCACTGATGGTGACATAGCCGATTTCCTTGCCCTGCTTGATCGTTGCCTCGCGCTGGTTGGTGGTGACCACACGCGGGTTGGAGATCACTTCGCCACGCGACTCTTCCTGCATGGCCGAAAGCTCCACATCCAGCAGGTAGCCGGCGTTGAGGATCGACAGGGCCAGCGAACCCGGATTGCTGGCCGTAGCAACCGGCAGGCTCCAGTTCAGGCCGCGGGTGATGGTCGAGCCCGTCGCCACCGGCGGCGGACCGACGCGGCCGCCGGCAATCCAGTCACGCTCGGCCTTGGCATTGTCCTGCGCCGTCTTGACCTGCGATTCGCGGGTCAGGCGATTGGCTTCCAGATTGCCACTGAAGTAGACGTTGTCACGGCTGCCACTGATGCCGAACTTCGCACCCAGCTCGCGGGCGAAGGTGTCGGTCGCAATGACGATGCGGCTTTCGATCAGCACCTGGTCGACCGGGCGGTCGATCACGTTGATCAGCTCGCGCATGCGCGCGATCTTCTTCGGAATGTCGCTGATCATCAGCGTGTTGGTGCGCTCGTCGGCCACGATGCGGCCGCGACCGGACAGGAAGCCACTGTCCTCCTGCGAGGATGAGCCACCACCGCCGCCGCCAGCGCCACCACCGCCACCGCCACCGATGCCCTTGGCTTCAGTCAGTGCTTTGAAGATCTGGGTGGCGCTGTGATAGTTGATCTGGACGTAATCGGTGACCAGGTCCTCGCGGTTCTCGATGGCGATGCGCGCGTCTTCCTTCTCCTGCTCGAACTTGGCCAGTTCGGCCTGCGGAGCGACCCATATCACGCTGCCGTCGCGACGCTTGTCCAGGCCCTTGGCGCGCAGCACGATGTCCAGCGCCTGGTCCCATGGCACATTCACCAGGCGCAGGGTCACGTTGCCCTGCACCGAGTCGGAGGCCACCACGTTGAGGTTGGACTCTTCGGCAATCAACTGCAGCACGGTGCGCACCGGCACGTCCTGGAAGTTGAAGGTCACCGGCTTGCCGGTGAAGCCGCGCTGCGGCAATGCCTTGGCTGCCTGGGTGACGCTGCCGGCAGTGACCGCGCCTACAGCGGCCGGGGCCTGCCGCGGGCTGATCTCGACCACGTACTCGTTGCCGCTCTGGTAGGCGAGCGATTCGACCGCACCGCCGGTGCTCAGCACCAGCTGGGTACCGGCACCGGACGGCTTGGCGTCGATGCGCTGCACCGGCGTGGCGAAGTCGACGACATTCATCGGCTTCTGCAGGTTGGCCGGCAGACGGGCATTGCCGACGTCCACGACCACGCTGTTGCCCTGTGTACGCAGGTCCGGGATCGCGCCCTGGCCGTCGAACTGGACGATCAGGCGCCCGGCGCCATCATCGCCCCGCTTGAAATCGATCTTGGCCACCGACAGGCCGGCCGGTGCTGCAGCCGGTGCCACGGTGGTGCCCACCGGCTTTTCCGCCGGTGCGGCAGCCAGCGCCGGAGCGCAGGCCAGCATCAGCGCGACTCCCAGCGCGCTGACACGGTTCAAGGTAGAGCGCCGGACGGGACGCAGCCCCTTGGCTTGGTGAAAGGTCATCGTGCTATCCCCAGTAAACGATCATTGATCTTCAAGCGAGAGCGTTGCCGGCCGTTCCAGCCAGCCACCCGCGCCATCCGGCACCAGTTCGATCAGCTCCACGCGGTCCTCGAAGACCGCGGTGGCCCGTCCGTCGCTCTGCCCCAGGTAACCGCCCGGGCGCACCCGGTAGGTCACCTTGTCCGGTCCCATCACCAGCGCGACAGTGCCTGCGCCGGTGCCGATGGTGCCGACCATGTCCAGTGCGTCCAGCGGGAAGCCTTCCAGCGGCTCCTTGCGCCGGTTCGGATCCGGCCGCAACCCACCGCTCCCCTGCGGATTGGTCCAGGCATCGGTGAACGGATCACGCATGCCCTGCGCGGAGTATTCGAAGGTCTCGAACTGCTGCATCACCGGCAGCGGCTCCAGTGGCTGCGCCGGTCGTGCACGCTCACCCTCCACCCACTTTTCCAGGTTCGGTGCATCGCCGGGCGTGCTGGTCACGCCACGGCCGCACGCAGCCAGCAACAGCACTGCAGCAGCCATTCCACAACGTGCGAAGAAGGAACGGATCACTTCTTGTCCTCCTTGCCGGCTTCAGCCTTCTGCTGTTCCTGCACCTCGGTCTCGTCCAGGTAGCGATAGGTCTTGACCGTGCCGGACAGTTCCAGCGCACCACTGCGGACGTTGCCGCCGGTCTTGTCCTTGGGCTTGAGGTTGATGTCGTGCATGGTCAGGATCACCACCCGCGGCAGCGAGGCGACGCCACTGACGAACGCGCCGAACTGGTGGTAACTACCCACCATGCGCAGCTTGATCGGCTTCTCGGCGTAGAACTCCTTCACCTGCTCCTGCTCCGGCTCGAACAGCTCGTTGGTCAGGCCGCTGGACAGCGCAGTCTGCGAGATGTCGATGATCAGGTCCGGCATTTCGGTCTTGCTGGGCAGCTGCCGCAGCATCTGCTGCAGCACCTGTTCCATCTGTGCCAGCTGCTGCTTCAGCGGCGCCAGGTTCACCGCGCGTTCCTGCTGCTTGGTGAACTCGGTGCGCAGCTCGACTTCCTTCGATTCCAGGCCGGCCAGTTCCTCGCGCTTGCCGCTGATCAGCAGCATCCACGCCACGAACATGATCACCAGCGCCAGCAGCGAGCAGAAGACGATCTTGGCCTTCTGCGGCCAGTTGCCGATGTCGTTGAAATCAAGGTTCTTCAGATCGATCTTCTGGCTCATGCGCGGTCCCCCTGCAGCGGGGCATGGAAGGCCTGCGGCGGCTGCGCCAGGCGGCTGCCCTCAGGCTTCGGGGCGGGCTTGGCAGCCGGCTGGTTCGGCGCGGCCGGTGGATTGGCCGGTACTGCTGCAGGTGCCGCCGGAGCCGCCGGAGCCGCCGCTGGCTGGCCTGCGGCCGGTGCCGCCGGCGTGGCAGCATCCGGACCCGCGGCAAGCGGAGCCACGGGTGCCGGCGCTGCCGGCGCAACCGTGCCGTCTGCGTTCAGGCCCGGCGTCGCCGCCACCTCTTCACTCTGTGCCGGCAGCTTCACCTTGACCACGAACACGTACGGCAGCGCCTTCATGTCCGCAACCGGACCCGCCTTGCCGTCCTTGTCCTTCTCCGGATCACGCGCCTCGATGATCGACAGCTCCGGGTTGGTCATCCAGCCGGAGGTATCCAGGTTGCGCATGTAGGCCGAAACACGGGCATTGGACTGGGTACGGCCTTCCAGGGTCAGTACATCGCCTTCCTGCTTCAGCGCGGTCAGTACCACGCCGTCAGGAATGGTGCGCACCAGCGCATCGAACAGGTGGACCATCTGCGAGCGCTTGGCCTGCAGTTCCTCGATCACCTTCTTGCGGGCCAGCAGGCGTTCCTTCTGGGCGTCGAGGCGGTCGATCTCCTTGTTCTGTTCCTTGACCTTCTCGATCTCGGCTTCCAGATAGGCGTTGCGGTCCATCTGGCCGCTCACCTGGCGGTCGTAGTAGAACCAGATCACCAGCGACAGCAGCAGGCCACCGATCGCGGCCATGCCCAGCATTGCGTAGAACTCGCGCTGGCGTTGCTTGCGCCGCTCGGCGCGCCAGGGCAATAGATTGATGCGCGCCATCAGTCGAAGCTCCTCAGCGCCAGACCGGTGGCGATCATCAGCGCGGGGGCATCCTGGGCCAGCGCATGTGCGTTCACCTTCGGGCCCAGGGTCATCTGTGCCAGCGGGTTGGCGATCACGGTCGGCACGCCCAGCTGCTCTTCGACCATTTCCGGCAGGCCACCGAGCACGGCGCAGCCACCGGCCAGCACAATGTGATCGACGCGGTTGAATTCACTGCCCGCATAGAAGAACTGCAGCAGGCGGCTGATCTGCTGGACCGTGGCTTCCTTGAACGGCTCCAGCACTTCCATCTCGTAGCTTTCCGGCAGCCCGCCCTGGCGCTTGGCCAGGCCCGCTTCCTCGTAGCTCAGGCCGTAGCGGCGCATGATCTCGTCGGTCAGCTGCTTGCCACCGAACACCTGTTCGCGGCTGTACAGGCTGCGGCCACCGCGCAGGACATTGAGGGTGGTCATGGTGGCGCCGATGTCGACCAGCGCGACCACGCCCTCGAGGGACACCGGCAGCTCGCTGGCGACCAGGGCATAGGCGTTCTCGACCGCGAAGGCCTCCACGTCCATCACCTTGGCCTGCAGGCCACCCAGTTCCAGCGCGGACTGGCGCAGTTCCACGTTTTCCGAACGCGACGCGGCCAGCAGCACCTGGACCATCTCCGGGTTGTTCGGGATCGCCCCGATCACCTCGAAGTCCAGGTTCACTTCCTCGATCGGGTACGGAATGTAGTTGACCGCTTCCAGCTCGATCTGGGCTTCCATGTCGTTCTCGTCGAGCTCGGCCGGCATCGGGATCACCTTGGTGATCACCGCCGACCCAGCGACGGCGGCAGCGGCCAGCTTGGCCTTGCTCCCCGAGCGGTTCATCGCGCGGCGGATGGCCTCACCCACGGCCTCCACTTCCACGATGTTCTTCTCCACCACCGCATTCGGCGGAAGAGGTTCCACAGCGTAATGTTCCACACGAAAACGATTGCCACTGCGGGACAGCTGCAAAAGCTTTACCGCAGTCGAACTGATGTCGACGCCTACAAGCGGCGACTGACTTTTTGGGATGAGCCCCACGGTTTCTCCCCTGCCGACGGGCACTTGGACGCAAGACCTGCGCCCGAGCATTAATAACGTATTCTTAGCAAATGGCAACGGCCCTGCTGTGAAGTCCCTCACGGATTCACCATGCAGCCCCTGACTGTTCCCTTTGCGCTCCCCGGCGACGACCCCAGCCGCCACCTTGCGTAATCTATACTCTGCGACCACGAAATTCGCAATCGGAATCTGAACCCGATGACTCGACTCCGCCGCTGGCTGCGCTGGATCTTCCTGATTGTCCTGGTCCTGGCGCTGATCGGCGCGGCCGCCGTAGGCGGTCTGTACTATGCCGTTTCCTCCAAGCTTCCCGACGTGCAGACCCTGCGCGACGTGGAAATGCAGGAGCCGATGTACGTCTACGCTGCCGACGGCAAGCTGATGGCGGTGTTCGGCGAGACCCGGCGCACCCCGATCACCATGAAGGACGTGCCCGAGCGCCTGAAGCAGGCGTTCCTGGCTACCGAGGATGCCCGCTTCTACGAGCATGGCGGCGTCGACTACATGGGTATCGGCCGTGCCGTATGGCTGCTGGCCACCACCAGCGACAAGCGCGTGCCCGGTGGCTCCACCATCACCCAGCAGGTCGCCCGCCAGTTCTTCCTCAGTTCCGAGTACAGCTACACCCGCAAGCTGGCCGAGATCCTGCTGGCGCGGAAGATCGAGTCCGAGCTGAGCAAGGACGAAATCTTCGAGCTGTACCTGAACAAGAGTTTCTTCGGCAACCGTGCCTACGGCGTGGCCGCCGCCGCCGAGTTCTACTACGGCAAGAAACTGAACGAGCTGGACCTGGATGAAATGGCCTCGCTGGCCGGCATCCCCAAGTTCCCGTCTTCGGGCAACCCGATCTCCAACCCGGAACGTGCCCGCCAGCGCCGCGACAACTACGTGCTGCAGCGCATGGCCGACCTGAAGTTCGTCAGCCAGGCCGAGGCCGACGCGGCCAAGGCCGTGCCGATGCACGCCACCGCGCATGAGCCGCCGGTGCAGGTCGATGCCCCGTACGTGGCCGAGCTGGTGCGCCAGGAAATGATCGCCCGCTTCGGCGGCGATGTGGTCAACAAGGGTTACCACGTCACCACCACCATTGACGCCACCCTGCAGACCGCCGCCAACCAGTCGGTGCGCGACGGCCTGCTGCTGTACGACCACCGCCACGGCTGGCACGGCGTTGAGAAGCAGGTCCAGGTGGGCGCCGGCGAAGACGCCGCCGCTCTGGCCGAGCACCTGCGCGGCATGTTCGGCCAGGCCGGCCTGCTGCCGGCCATCGTTGCCAGCACCGGCGCCGATGGCAGCGCCACCGTGGTGCTGGCCAACCGCAGCGAGATCGTGCTGCCGGCCGGCGCCGCCAAGTGGACCAACAAGACCCCGGGCAAGCTGGTGCAGCGCGGCGACATCGTGCGCGTGCGCACCGGCGCCAAGGAAGGTGAGTGGCTGCTGGACCAGCTGCCGCGCGGCCAGTCCGCCCTGGTTTCGCTGGATGCCCACAGCGGCGCGCTGAAGGCACTGGTCGGTGGCTTCAGCTTCTCGGGCAACAAGTTCAACCGCGCCACCCAGGCCCGTCGACAGCCGGGGTCGAGCTTCAAGCCGTTCGTCTACGCCGCCGCCTTCGACAAGGGTTACAACCCGGCCTCGATCGTGCTCGACGCCCCGGTCGTGTTCCGCGACCGCCGCGGCAAGACCTGGGCCCCGCAGAACGACGGTGGCGGCTTCCGCGGCCCGATGCGCCTGCGTGAGGCGCTGGTGCAGTCGCGCAACCTGGTCTCGGTGCGCCTGCTCGATGGCATGGGCGTGGACTACGCGCGCAAGTACATCAGCGAGTTTGGTTTCGCCGAATCGGAACTGCCGCCGAACCTGTCGATGTCGCTGGGTACCGCCTCGCTAACCCCGTTGTCGGTGGCCCGCGGCTACGCCGTGTTCGCCAACGGCGGCTCGCGCGTGGACACCTGGCTGATCGACCAGGTGAACGACCGCGACGGCAACCTGGTGTTCAAGGAAAACCCGGCGATGGCCTGCCGCGACTGTGCCGGCAGCAGCGGCCAGCCGGTCAACCAGGTGGTGGACGGCTTCAACTTCGGCGCTCCGGCCCCGAAGGTGGACCCGGCTGCTGCGGCCAAGGCCGAAGCCAAGACCGAAACCCCGGCCGCGCCGGTCAACCCCGATGCCCGCACCGCCCCGCGCGCGATCGACGCCCGCACCGCCTACCAGCTGGTGTCGATGATGCGCGACGTGGTCCAGCGCGGTACCGGTGCCCAGGCCAAGGTGCTCGGCCGCGAGGACGTGGGCGGCAAGACCGGCTCCACCAACGACCACCGCGACGCCTGGTTTTCCGGCTTCGGCGGCCCGTACGTGACCACCGTGTGGGTGGGCCGCGACGATTTCCGCTCGCTGGGTTACCGCGAATACGGTGGCAAGGCCGCCCTGCCGATCTGGATCGACTACATGCGCACCGCGCTGAAGGACACCCCGATCGCGCAGAACGAGCCGCCCAGCGGCATGGTCCAGGCCACCCTCAACGGTGCGACCGAGTGGGTGAAGGTGGAAGACATGGACCGCCTGACCGACTACGACCTGAACCTCAATACCCCGCAGGCCGACGCCGCCGCGTTCGATATCTTCTGAGGAAGGGTTTGGTGGGTGCCAACCGCGGGTTGGCACCGATGCATCCACGCCTTTGTAGAGCCGAGCCCATGCTCGGCTGCTTTACCGCACGCCCCTGAGCCGAGCATGGGCTCGGCTCTACAGGATCAGCGGCACGGTCTTGCTCTGGTAGATGCCAACCTTGGTTGGCGCCTCGTGCCGACCAAGGTCGGCACCTACCAAAGCGTTGGTGGGTCAGCGGCACGGTCTTGCCGGGTAGCGCCGGGCCATGCCCGGCGAGCGCAGCGGCATCTCCGCGAAATACCCACGCAGATGTCACATCCGTGCGCTAGTCTGTAGCCAGGTCGCAACAGGGAGTCATCGCATGCATCGCGCCCGTCAGCATGCTGCCAGCCAGACCCGCGAGCGGCGCCACCGCCTCGCCCACGAAGCCGCCCGCCTGATGGCCGAAGGCGGCATCCGCGACTACCACCAGGCCAAGTTGAAGGCCGCCAGCCGGCTCGGCATCCACGACGATGCCTCCCTGCCCCGCAACACCGAGATCGAAGACGCCCTGCGCGAGTACCAGCGGCTGTTTTCCGGGCCCCAGCATGGCAACGAACTGCAGCGCCGCCGCGAAGCCGCCATGCGCGCACTGGAGTTCCTGCACGGCTTCGCCCCTCGCCTGGCTGGCCCGGTGCTGGATGGCACCGCCGACGCCAACAGCCCCGTGCAGCTGCACCTGCACAGTGACGACCCGGAAGCCGTGCACCGCTTCCTGGACGAACACGGCATCCCCGCCGAATCGCGGACGCGCCGTTTGCGCATGGACCGCGAGCGCTGCCTGGACGTGCCGGTGTGGGTGTTCAGTGCCGAAGAGCTGACCTTCGACCTGGCGGTGCTGCCGTATGACGCCCTGCGTCAGGCACCGCTGTCGCCGGTGGATGAGAAGCCGATGCGGCGTGCGTCTGTGGCGCAGTTACGGCAGGTGCTGGCTGAGGCGGAGATCACCGCGTATATCGGCGGGTGACGGTAGCGCCGGCCCATGGCCGGCGAGCGCAGCAGTGTGGGACGGGCGTGGTGGGGGGCCGTGCCGGTCTTTGTAGGTGCGGACCGTTGGTCCGCACGGTGTTTCGGACATTCGGACACCTGACCAAAGAGCAGCCGAGCGTGGGCTCGGCTCTACAGGGAGCGCGGTCCCCGCCTTTGGTGGGTGCGGACCATTGGTCCGCACGGTGTTTCAGACATCCGGATACCTGACCGAAGAGCAGCCGAGCGTGGGCTCGGCTCTACAGGGGGCCGGTTGCGGTGTTACAACGGCGTTCCGTTTCGAGGCTCCGGCGTCGAACCCGTCATCCACTTCGGCAACCACGACACCGGTGCGCGCCGTGGGTACTCCGCCATCATCCGGGCATGCATTCTCTGCAGATCGTTCAGCAGCCACGTCTGGTGATAGATGTCGTCGAACGAGTCCGACCAGCCACTCTTCACCCGCTGGCGATCAGCGTCTTCCAGACTGGGCAGCAGATCCAGCGGCTCGTCCAGAATCGCCTGCAGTGCCCGGTTGACGCCCGCGTTATCCTCCGCCGCCTCGCGCAGAAACGCGATGCGCTCCTGCACGCGCTCGCAGCGGTAAGGCACGCATCCATCGGTCGCGTCGATGTACTCGGCGATATCCGTCAGCAAGCTGGCCTTCAACCGCCAGGCGACCTCACCGTCCAGCACCTGCCGCACCCGCATCGTGCGTACCGTGCTGGCCCGGATCTCCTCCGGCGTAGTGAACGCCTTGCCGGGCGTGGTACCGCCATGGCGCACCAGCACGATGCGGTGGATGGCCTCGTTGGTGATGCCTTCCACCCGCAGCGCAGCCGCCTCCGGATGCATGCGCGGCGGCGGCGCGCTGGTGAACTGCCAGTAGTACCAGAGCAGCGCCACCACTCCCATGAGGCACAGTGCGCTGGCCAGCATCCAGGCATCCAGATGCCGGGTGTAGTAGCGATACCGTGCACGCCACACGTAGAAGCTGCGGTAGCTCATGAACCAGCTTACCCATCGATACATCGCCATCTCCTGGGCGAGGACCCCGGCGCGACGGGGTGGATTACGCGCGTCACGCCGGGGCTCCATGGCTTACCAGCCGATGCCCACGCCGACGCCCATGCTGCGCTCACCGCTGTTGGTGAACGCCCCATTGAGGCTGAAGGTGGCTGAGCCCTTCTCGTTGAGCACGCGCTGGTAGCCCACCGCCATCGCCGACTCACCCTCGCTGTAGCCCACACCCGCACCGAGGCGGTTGTAGGTGGCCAGGCCGGCGGTGTTCATCGCCATCGCCGTCTGCGCACTGCTCATCGCCGCCATGCGGTTGAAGCGCTTGTCCATCTTGTCCAGGCGGCGCTCGAAGTTGCTGATCGCCCCATCGGTGTACTCGTTGGCGCGGGCCAGCATCTTCTCCAGCTCGGCGGTGTCGACCTGCGGCTTCGGCGAGTCGTCCTTGTTGGCCTTCGGCTGCGGCGTGGGCTTGTCACCCTCGCCCAGCGAAGCGACCTGCTGGGAATCCTTGCCTTCCGGTACCACAGGAGTTTCCTCGGCCTGCGGCTTCGGCACCGAGGACGACGCCAGGGCACGCGGTGCCGGGGCATCGTCGATGCGCTGCTCCAGTCCATCCATGCGGCCGTTGAGCTGCTGCTGCATCGAATGCAGCTGGCCACCATTGACCGCATCGCGGCTGCCGGCCGCGATCAGGCCGTTGGCCACATTGGAGATGACCATGCCGTTGGCACCCGCGAGGGTGAGCTGGGTAGCGCCGTCTGCGCGGACCGAGGGAGCGTCCTGGAAGACGGAGCGGAGCTGGGTTTCGACCTTGTCCACGCGCGAGGTTGTGGTGACGACCGCGCCATCGAGCGCCTGCAGTGCACCGTTCAAGGTGGACTGTGCCTGGCCCTGGACGTTGAAGCTCGGGCCGACGATGTTGCCGTTTGTATCCACCTCGCCGCCGAGGGCGGAAAGCGCACCACGCAGCTGGCCGACGGTGGCGGCGTTGTGGTTGGCGGTGCCGTTGGCGATGTTTACGAGGCGGCGCTTCATTCCAAGATTGCCAAACGATACAACTCCTGCCTCGGTCGCATGAGAGTCGATACCAAGCGCCATCGAACCATTGGCTCCGTTCTGGACCTTCGCACCGATACCGAGAGCAATCCCCCCGATCGCGGTTCCTCCATCAAAAGTTCCGACTTCCGCTCCCGTCCCGATGGCAATGCTGAAATCGGAACCATTGAAGACCGTAGATCCCCGCCCAAGTGCAATCGAATTCACACCCAATGCAAGAGAGCGTGACCCAATCGCAGTTCCTCCTTCAATGCCCGCCTTTGCAAGGATGCCAAGCGCGACGCCAGCCCGACCGGCCTCCGCGCGACCAGTCGTGGGAGCTGTACCTACGCTGAGAAACTGACCGATCTCTTCCAATGCGTCGAGTCGACCATTGGTTGAATAGAGCTGGCTGCCGCGCACAACGTCCGAACTGTCAGCCGACAGCTTCGCCTCAGCCACACCAGTCAAACGCGCACCACCGTAGTCGATGACGCTCGCATCCAACCCTCGCATTGCCTGCTGCCCTATCTCCCGCTCCTTGCGCATCGCCTCCAGATCATTCCGATTCTGCGAGATCTTCTGCTCTGCGGCGTACAGCTGGTTGCCTGTTACGGCATCACGGCTTCCTGGGGCCACCCGGCCGTCGGCAAGATTGGTCAGCACCATGCCATTAGCGCCATTCAGCGCTATCTGGCTCGTGCCGTCGGCACGGGCCGAGGGTGAATCCTGGAAGATCGAGCTCAGCTGACCTTCCACCTTGTCCGTGCGACGGTCGGCGGTGATGACGGCGCCATCGAGTGCCATCAGCGCATCTTCGACGGTGCTCTGCGTTCCGCCCTGCACCGTGTAGGCCGGAGCGATGACGTTTCCGTTGTCGTCCACGCCTGCGCCGCCGCCGAGCGTGGCGAGCGAATCCTTGAGCTGGGAGACAGTGGTGGCGTTATGGTCGGCCGTACCGCGCGCGACGTTCACAAGTCGCCGCCCTGAATCCTTGGTGCCAAAAGACGCGGTATCCGACTCTGTTGCTTCAGCACCCGAGCCGATTGCCAACGCGCCAGTCGCCCCGACCCTGACCTTGGCTCCAGCCCCAATTGCAAGACTGTCGGCCGCCTCCACCTGGGCACCGGCTCCCATAGCGAACCCATTCAGAGAGTCTTTCGAGACTGTCGAGCCACGTCCGATTGCCACGGAGTTGATGCCATCTGCAAGAGATAGCGCACCCAGTGCGGTTCCACCTTCCTTGCCAGTTTTAGCTGAATCCCCGATTGCTACCCCGAGCAAGCCTGCCTCCGCCCGCTGGCTAAAAGAATCAACACCAACACTCACGTACTGGTTGGCGCTCTCCAATGCCGAAACTCGACTGTTGGTCCCGTAAAGCTGTCGGCCCGACACGGCCTCTGTGCTACTGGCATCAATGGAGCCATCCGCAACACCACTGACTTTCCGTTCGGCATTGGCGCTATTGCGCACATCCAACGTCGTACCGCTATTCTTCTCACCCAAGCGCACATTGCCAGTCGCGGATACCTGCGCCACGAGCCCGCCCAGCGCCGCTGTCTCGGCCAGCGCCTTGGCTGCATCCGTCTTTGCCACGGCAGCTTCCGTGCCCGCAGAACTGGCAATGCCCTCCACCGCCGCCATCTTGTCATTGGTGGCATTGAGCTGCCTGCCGTTGACGGCCTCATAGCTGCTGGCGCTGACCACACCATCGGCCACGCCGGTCAGCTTTCGATTCACGCTTGCGCTGTTGCGCACATCCAAAACGGTGCCGCTGTTCTTCTCACCGATCCGGACATTACCGCTGGCACTGCCCTGGCTGAGCAGCCCGTTGAGCGTTCCCACCTGGGTCAGAGCGGTGTTCGCAGTAGTCTTGGCTGCGCTGGCGTCACTCAGTGCGGTGCTGACGTTGCTGTTGGTGTCATTGAGCTGCCGGCCCGTCACCGCATCGGTACTGGTGGTGGACAACGCAGCATCGGCAACACCGGTGATCTTGCGGCTCGCATTGGCACTGTTCCGCACGTCCAGCACTGTGCCGCTGTTGGTTGCGCCCAGGCGGACATCGCCCAAGGCAGATGTTTGACTCAGAAGCCCGGAGAGAGTGTTGGCCTTGGTCAGCGCACTGTCTGCATTGGTCTTCGCGGTGTCAGCAATGGATCGGGCGGCCGTGACGTTGACGTTGGTGGCATTCAGCTGCTTGCCCGACACGGCGTCAGTGCTTATAGTGCTGAGCGTGGCGTCTGCCACGCCCATGATCTTGCGGCTGGCGCTTGCGCTATTGCGGACGTCCAGCACGGTTCCGCTATTGCTTGCACCCACACGGACGTTACCCGAGGCCGACGTCTGGCTCAGTAGTCCAGAGAGCGTGTTGGCTTTCGACAACGCACTATCGGCATTGGTCTTCGCGGAGTTGGCGACGGATCGCGCAGCCGTGACATTGCTATTGGTAGCGTTGAGCTGCTTGCCCGACACGGCTTCAGTGCTTGTCGCACTAAGCGTGGCGTCTGCCACGCCCGTGATCTTTCGATTGGCATTCCCGCTGTTGCGGACATCCAGCACGGCGCCAGTGTTGCTCCCGCCTACGCGGACGTTGCCCGAGGCGGATGTCTGGCTCAGCAGTCCAGAGAGCGTATTGGCTTTCGCCGACGCATTATCGGCATTCGCCTTCGCGGAATCAGCGACCGATCGCGCGGCTGTTACATTACTGTTAGTTGAATTCAGCTGCTTTCCGGTCACCGCATCCGTGCTGGTGGCATTCAAGCGCCCGTCCGCCACGTTGACAATCCGTCGCTTGGTTGAGGTATTCCCCACTGAAAATGAATTCGCCTCGGTTGCTTCGGAATTGGCGCCGATGGCGACCGAGCCATTGGCCAACGCCTTCGCATGATGACCAAGAGCGACGCCGCTGTACTCCGCACGCGCGTTACCACCAACTGCAATGGCTCCGGAGTACCCGGTGGTTCCGGCAAAGGCGTTCCCGCCAATCGCGATGCGTGAAACACCAGCCGTGCTCTCAACTGTGCGGGCGCCACTACCTACTGCTATGGAGTTCTGAGAATAAGCACGAGCATCGTGACCGACAGCAGTGGTACCAACACCCGACGCAACCGAACTCGCACCGAGCACTGTGGAGTAGCCGCCCGTGGCTTCCGCCTTGTACCCAACCGCCACAGCTCGGTCCCCCTTTGCAATCGCCTCATTTCCGACAAGCACGCTTCCCCTCCCTGCCAGCGCCGACGCGGTACCGACGACCACGGAACCCCAACCGTTGATGCTGGATCTGGAGCCCAGAATCATCTGCATGTCACCGTTGAGGGTTGAGTCTTTGTAGTAGGCATCATTCACGATGGCGCCTTGCACCACGATCTTGCGTGGTTGCGCAGCGAACAGCGAAGAGATCATGGGAGAGCTGGCCAAGAACCTAGTCACCTCTTCCTGAGGCTCTCCGCTCTCATACTCATCCTTCGGGCGCTCTTGTGCTGATGCAGAGATTCCCACCGATGCAGCAGCCACCAACACCAGCAACCGCGGCTTGGTCCGGGAGGATTTCCCACGTGGACTACTCAACTCACTGCCCACCACCCAGCACTGCTTGGCCACACTCCAGATACGTCGATAGATTCGATTCATGCTTGTTCTCCTTAACAACAAAGGGAAATGAAGCCCCGCGCTTGCGCGGGGCGATAAAGGGTCAGGCGCTCGGCGCCAAGGTCGTTACGTGATCGCGATAGCCGTCGTTCGACAGGCGGTACTGCAACTGCAGGGTGTTGCCCGGCTGGAGCTGGAACGGCAAGGTCAGCGCAGCATCGGGGTAGAGGCTTTTCGACAGCTCACGCGGCGTACATACGCCACTGGCATTGCACTCGGACGCACCGGTGATACCCACACGCAGCGTGCCGGTATTGCGCAGGGTGTTGCCCTGCAGTTGCAGATCCACGCTACCCTTGGCAGGCACCACGTTCACCAGCGCGCCCCAGACCAGGCTGACGCCGACGTTGGCCTGCGCCGCCTGCTCGTCGCCCTCCAGGATCGTGCCGTCGGGGCCATTCACGCCCTCGAAGTAGATGCGATAGGCCGCCTCTTTTTCGACGGTCTGCAGCGGAATCACCCGGATCAGGCGATTGCTACCGCCGCTGAGTGCGAACTTGCCGGGGGTAATGGCAATCGCCGCATCGGCGGCGTCCACTTCGATCTCTTCCTCACCCACCTGCGCCGGGTTGGTGATGCGCAGCAGCCGCGCCTGCACGTACTGCGGCTGGGTGGATTGCGAGTACACGCGGATCTTCGTTCCGTGCCTGGCGTCCACCGCTGCACGCATCGGATGAATGGACAGATTGGCCTGTGCCGGTGGGGCCAGCAGTGCACTCAACGGCAACAGGCAGAACAGCAGCTTCTTCATGATGAGCCTCCGTGGGGATCAGGGTTTGGCAGTCGGCACGCGCAGCTCTACCGTCAGCTCGCCGTCGTAGAGACCGGGGCGTTTGCTGGCGATGGGCGTGGGTGGTGTTTCCAGCGTCAGTGGCGTGGGCACGCAGTACACGGGTTGGCTGATGCCCGGCAGCAGCACCATGCGCAGCTGCGCGCTGTCGATGCCACGCAGCAGCTGTTCTTCGCCGTGCTTCATTGCCAGAAGATTGCCGCCGTAGTTCAGGCCAACCTGGTAGTCGAGGCGCTGGGTGTCGTCGCTGCCGCCGTCCTGATGCCAGACCGCGAAGTCGCGCCCCGGCGGTGGGCGCGGCCCGCTGTCGCGCACGGTGACGCCGAGGAATTCGCTCTGCGAGCCCACACCGTCGTAGAGGCACATGTCCACGTCCTTGCGCCCGGCGACGACCTTCCGGATGGGGTCGTAGCGCAGGTCCATGTTGACCAGCGGTGCAACGCCATCGAAGCCGGGGAAGTAGATCGAGATGGCGTCGTAGTCGGTGACGGTGAAATCGAAGTTGAAGGTGGCTGTGGCTACCGGTGCTGCGGCAGGGTCGGCTTTGATGTTCAGGCGCATCGTGGCCTTCCAGTGGCCGGCGACGAGCCTCCTCAGCTCCTGGGTCGGCATGATCAGTTGAACGCCGGTCCCTATTGGTTGATCCCTGCATTCAAACCAACTGGCTGCGTATAGGTATCGCTGCGTGTTCTCCCAGAAATCTGAACTGCAGACCCTTCCAGACATGATTCGTCTCAGGTATCCGATCGCGCGAATCTCCGCATGCAGACCAGTTCGCTGCTCGATCATCAGAAGCGAGATGTCCGATTCGCCACGCGTCAGATGAGGCACTCCTTCCGTCGGGCACCGCCCAAACTCAGTATCAGAAGCGGACCCACAAACCACATGGATCTGCCCATACTTCATCGCCAAGTCGTGACTGAACCCCAACACTGTCCGCGGCGCCCACAGCTCCACATCACCCTGCACCGCTGAGCGATCCCAGGTCATCACGATGTCCCGGCTCTGATCCGTCGGATGCGTTTCCGGCGGCCACTGCGCCCACGCCCTCGGCGCCAGCACCACCAGCGCACACACCAGCATCAACACCAACAACACACGCCGGTTCATGGCGTTCCTCCTGCAGCAGCGGTCTGGGGCGTGGCGGCAATCAAGGCGCGTTCCTGCAGCAGGCGGGTCACGCGGGCCTGCTGGCGGATCTCGGCCGGCAGCTGGGCCACGGCCAGCGGCTCGCAGTGCACGGCGCCGACCAGCAGCACCACCTGGCGGCGCTCGCGCACCTGCAGCGGGCAGTGCAGCAGGCGGTCGTCCTGCAGCAGGTACAGCGTTGTCTCGCGACGCGGGAAATCGGCAACGAAGCCACCGTTGGCGCTGGTGCCGGGCACCGGCGCGTTGAGGATGCGGGCGCCACCCAGCGGCGCTCCGGCAAGATCCTTGGCGTTGCCGATGAAGGTGTAGGTCACCTCGATCGGCACCGGCATGCGCATCAGCCGCCCAGGGCTGAGGAACATCGGCCGTGCGCCACCCACGCCGCTCACGCGGATGGCGGCGATACTGTCCAGCGTGCTGGCGTCCTGTACTTCGGCGCGGTGGGACTGGTACGACGACAACGGCAGCAACCGGCGCTCGCCAATCTGCAGGCGTTGACGGCGCAGGCCGCCCACCTGCAGTTCGGCCGCCACGCCACGCAGGTCGACATCGTCGGTGTCGGCCACCTGCACGGCCAGGCCGGCATCGGCACCGTTGCTTCCGCTCCAGTAGAAGCCGCGCTTGCCCAGTGCGAAGCCGGAGCTGTGCATGCTGCTGTAGGCGGTCTCGCTGCGGCCGCGCTGCTGGTAGTGCGCCAGCGTGGCGCCGCTCTGGCCCAGGCTGTTCTGCAATTGGCCGCTGAGCGTGGCGCTGTAGCGGTCACTGTTGTTGGCGCGTAGTTCGGCCGACAGCTCGCGGTACTGCGCATCCACCTCCTGGCGCAGGCTATGGCCAACGCTGTAGTTGATGTCCGGGCGCTGATGCTGCGGCTGCCGCACGTCCACGCTGTAGCGGCGCTGGCCGCTGCTGGCGGTGCCACGCAGCAGGCGGGTCAGGCTCAGGTTGAAGTAGATGCCGCGGTCGCGTTGATCACTGCCGCGCAGGCTGTCGCTGGCACGCTGCTGCCACACACCCACGCGGGTGGAGACGCTGAAATCCTGCCAGCGATGGCTGCGGCTGAAGCTGGCCTGCCAGGTGCGGCTGAGCTGCGGCTCGCGACGTGGCTGCCACGGCGGCGGCGGTGGCAGCAGCGGGTCCAGCTCGGCCAGCGGGTCGCCCTCTGCACCGGGAAGCTCGCGCCCGGCGCGCCAGGTCTGGCGCCGCGTGTAGCCCACATAGGCACTGCCACCAGCCAGCGGCAGCGCCATCGAAGCGCTGAGCGAGTTGGTGCAGCCCAGCTGGTCGCGGGCGTCGGCCTCGAACTGGCAGGCCTTGCCGCGCATGCGCTGCTGGTAGATGTTCCAGGATGCGATGCGGCGGTACGACAGCTGGTGCTGCTGGCCGGTGCTGCCATCGTTGCCGCGCATGCCGCCGAAGCTGGCGCGCAGTTCCTGGGTGGCGTACAGGCGGCGAAGGTCCACACGCAGCTCGCCATATCGGAAGCCGCCGAGGTCGGCGGCACCGGCCACCATCGCCACGTCGCGGCCCAGCGGGACGCGCATCCCGGCCACCGCCACGCGTTCGCCATCGAAGCGGTCACTGCGGCGCTCGTTGCGCTTGCCGCCCTGCACGAACCACTGCCACTGGCTGTTGGTCCAGTCGCCGCCCTTGTCGAACGGTGCGTCTTCGCTGCGCACCAGCACGCCATCTTCGTAGATGCGCAGGGTGACGTTGTAGTTGCCGAACGGGAAGTTGCGGGTGTCGATCTGGTTGATGCCGGCCTGCAGGTAGGAGGTCTGCAGCAGGCGCGTGCCGTCGTAGGCATCCACGCGTGCGTCGCGGGCCAGCAGCACGGTCAGCGGCGTTGCCTGCACGGCGGCATCGGCGTCGACATAGGCCTGGGTGGTACCCACGCGCAGGCCCTGCAGGCGGTCCAGCGGCAGCATGCTGAAACTGAATGTGCCGCCCTGCGGGCTGGACAGGTTGCGGCGGTCCATGCGCCCGGCCTGCAGGTAGTGCGCCTGCCCCAGGTCGTGGCGGTAGTAGACGTTGTCGAACTGGAACTCACTGTCACTGCCGTGGCTGCGGTAGCGCTGCTGGTTGAAGTTCCATTCGGCGGAGACATGCCCGCGATCGAACAGACCCAGCACGCCGGTGCCGCGCGCGGACAGCGTCTGGTAGTCGCGGCTGCCACTCACATTGATCACCTGCTGGTGCAGGAAGGCGTTTTCGGCGTTGGCACTGACGGTGTGGAAGCGCTCGGCAACCGGCTTACCGGGAATCCACTGGCGGGCGACGAACAGGCGCACCGCGCCCTCGCCTTCGTCGTACAGCGCGCGCACGGCGGCGGGGTCTTCCGGCGGGTCGAGATAGCCGCAGCCGGCGGTGGCGCCACCGAAGCGGCAGGCCAGATGGCTGTTGCGCGGCATGGGCTGCGACAACGCGGGCAGCAGCGCGGCCTGCGCCTCGGCGGGCAGGTCGAGCGCCTGCAGCACGCTTGCTGGATCTTCCAGTTGTACGTGCTCCAGGGTCACGCGCACCGGCGACAGCCCGGACGAGCGGCCGAACAGCTGGATGTCGAGTTGTTCGGTCTGGCCTTCGACCAGATCCTCGAAGCCGGGCGGGACGCCGCGCGCCGCCGCCAGCGGCGTTGCCAGCGCCAGGGCGAGCGCGACCGCCAGCCGGGTGATGGCGGGGGCGTGTGGGGTCATGGGGGTACCGCTGGAAAGGCAGCCGGCCCGGCGTGCGGGCCGGCGCGGGGATTACGGCGTGGTGGCCTTCTGGTTCAGCACGATGTTGACGACGCCGGTGTAGCGACCTTGGGTGGTCAGGGGTGCCGGAGCGGTCTGCGCGATGACCAGCGGCATCGAGATCGACGCGCCCGGGGTCGAGCCAGCACCGGTGAACAGATCGACTGCAGCGTACTCAATCGGGGTCAGGCCCAGATCGCGACCGTTGAGGCTGACCTTCATCGGCACGGTGACCGTACCGTCACCGTTGGCCAGCACGAATGCACCACCGATCTTGGCTTCGATATCGGCGGCGCTATCGTTGGAGTGGATGCGCACGTGCTGGGTATCCGGAATCAGGCCACGCAGCGGATCGTGGGTCAGGGTGACGGCGTCCGGCAATGCGCTGCCGTCGTCGCGCAGCAGGGCCAGGGTCGGGTCGACGTCGGCGTAGACGGTGATCTTGGTTTCCACGGCGTGCGCGGACAGCGAAGCCGTGGCCAGCGCTGCAGCGAGCGCGGCCTTCTTGAGAATGGCGTGCATGGGTTGTCTCTCTCGGACAAGGGGGGAATGAGAAAGCCCCCCTCCCCAAAGGAGAAAGGGAGGGAGGCGCCGCCCACAGAGGTGGTTGCGGGCGACGGAGAGAATGTTAGAAACCCATTGTCCTGCAGGCCATTCAAGCATTCCTAAAACGTTGAGCGTTAAGAAGAATCTTTGAATGAGTTCAACGTTCCAGGCTTATGCAATTTCCCTCATTCGGTAAATGCAAAAAGCCTCATTGCTTCGCCCTTGTAGAGTCGAGCCGCGCTCGACTGCTGTTCGCGCTATGCGTGCGAGTCGAGCATGGCTCGACTCTACAGTGGTTCATCCACGCATGGCGTGGATCTACAGACAAGGTTATGCAACTTCCCTCACGCGTTGAATACAACAAACCCCATTGCCTTGCCTTTGTAGAGTCGAGCCATGCTCGACTGCTGTTCGCGCAATGCGCGCGACCCTCAGCCTGCAGGCACCACGGTGACGCGATCAACATCGATGTCGGTTGGTTTGAACCGATGCGTGTCGACCTTGCCATGCAGTTCCACCACGGTATCCGCACCAATGGCCTGCTGCGGCAGGTCTTCGTCATCGATCTCCACTTCGATCTGGCCACTGGCATCGCGGAACTGATAACGCTCGTGGCCAAGCTTGGCGACCAGGGTGCCGCGCAGCACCACCGGATGGTCGTCGCGCTGGGCGCGCGCATCGGCCACGGTGCTGGCAGCGGTGCCCGCACCCGGGCCGGTGTACTGCGCGGATGCGTGCGGGCTCAACAGGGCCAGCGGCGTGGCGATGAGGGCAATGGCAAGCAGTCGGTTCATGGTGGTCTCCGTGGCTGAGTAAGTGCCCTCAGGTTCTATCGCCCTGGATGTGATGCCTATGCAATAGATCCGAAAAGATGTGAAAGCGACATTCAGTGTCAGAATGCGTTCAGATGTTGAAGCGGCGTCTGTAGAGCCGAGCCCGTGCTCGGCTGCTGTTCGCGCTGCGGGCGTGAGTCGAGCATGGCTCGACTCTACATGTCGCAATCGTGACCGAGCCTCAACCTGCGGGCACCACGGTGACGCGATCAACATCGATGTCGGTCGGCTTGAACCGATGTATCGACCTCGCCATGCGGCTCCACCACCGTACCCATGCGATGGCCTGCGTCGGCAGATCGTCGTCGATCCGCTCTTAGATCAAGGTGATGACAACAGAAAGGACTCCATGGCCGCCACCAGTGCCAAGGGTGTCTCATTCATCGGGTAGTGCCCTGCATTGTCCAGAACCTCCAGCGTGGCCTGCCGGTAGCGGCGCAGATAGGTGCGTTCCATCAGTGATCGGTTGAAGGTCGGATCGTGCCCGCCTATCACCACCTTCAACCGGTGCTCGCCGACGATGTCGTTGCTGAAATCGGTATCTGCCCACGCGGCTAGATAGGCAGCAAACGCGTCAGGCTTGGAGTGCTCCATTGAATAGCGGGCCTTCCAATCCAGCCAGGCTGCAGGCAGCCTGCCGTCAGTACTGCGATCGATGATGGTCCTTCGGCTGGCCACGCTGCCGGCAGCGCTCTCCAGAAGTCCTCGCGTGGATGCGTCATAGGCGATGCCGCCACAGGGAACGGGCGCGATGGCCAGCATGGACTGCACCCGCTGGGGCGCGAGCACGGCTATGCGCTCGATGGCCATGCCTCCCATGGAATGCCCCGCCACACTGAATGTCGCCAGTCGAAGTGCATCGGCGAGCGAGAGTGCGTCACGGGCGATTTCGTCGATGCTGTACTGTCCCGCCACATCGCGCATGCCGCCGTAGCCACGGCAGTCCATGAAGATGTAGCTGAAGTGGTCGCATGACAGCCACGGCTCGATCGGTTCGAACGCGTGTGCGTCGCCGAACCAGCCATGCAGGACCAGGACGGAGTGAGGCCCCTGCCCCACGCGATGAAAAGTGTTGACCATGAAGCATTGCCGCAATGAGGAGGAGCGTTGATGCTAGGCAGCGCAGGCCCGGCCCACCGTCGATGACGGGTCAACCGCTATAGAATCCGGGCCATGCGCAATTCGCTGCTCGATCCCTACGAAGACCTGCCGCGCGATGTCGTGGTCACCTCGAATGACTACGCAGCGTCGTCCACCTTTCCGCGCCATGCCCATCGACGCGGACAGTTCGCGTTCGCCGCGCGCGGCACCATCAGCGTGACGACACCGCAGGGGCGCTGGCTGGTGCCGCCACAGCGCGCCTGCTGGGTTCCCGCCGGTCTGGTGCACGAAATGACGATGCGCGGGCCGGTGACGATGCTCAACGTATTTCTTTCCATCGAGGCGGCTGCTGCGGTGGCGATGCCGGCGCAGTGCCACGTGTATGCCGTTTCGCCGTTGCTGCGGCAGCTGCTGGAAGGCGCAGTGGATCTGCCCGCGCTGTATGACGAGGACGGGCGTGCGGGCAAGCTGATGCAGTTGCTGGTCGCGGAGATCGCGTCGATGCCGATGCTTTCCCTGCATGCGCCGTTGCCTGCCGATGCACGCCTGGCGCGCGTCTGCCGGGCGCTGTTTGATGCGCCCTCGCTCGCCATCGGGCTTGATGGGGTGGCTGCGGATGCAGGCATGAGCCGGCGCACCTTCACGCGGACGTTCCGCGCGGATACCGGGGTGAGTTTCGCCGAGTGGCGGCAGCAGGTGTGCCTGCTGGCGGCCATCGAACGGCTGGGCCAGGGGCAGGCGGTGACACGCGTGGCACTGGACCTGGGGTATGCGAGTCCCAGCGCGTTTTCCGCCGCGTTCCGGCGCGAGCTGGGGTGTTCGCCGAGCCGGTATTCAGAGGTGTAGTGCCGGGCAGGTGTTTGGTTGCCGTGCGGACCAACGGTCCGCACCCACCACCCGTCGACGGTCCGCAGCCACCCTCCGCCGAACGCGATCGGGGCAAAAAAAAACGCCCCGCGGATGCGGGGCGTCTTCGGCACAACCTACGCGGGGCGATCAGCCCTGGTAGTCGCGCACGTCGCTGCCGGTGTAGACCTGGCGCGGACGGCCGATCTTCATTTCCGGATCAACCTGCTGTTCCAGCCAATGCGAGACCCAGCCGGAAGTACGGCCCAGGGCGAACATGACGGTGAACATTTCGGTCGGGATCTGCAGCGCCTTGTAGATGATGCCACTGTAGAAATCGACGTTCGGGTACAGCTTGCGGGCGACGAAGTACTCGTCCTGCAGCGCGGCCTGTTCCAGCTTCACGGCCACGTCCAGCAGCGGATCCTGCACGCCCAGCTGCTTGAGCACCTTGCCGGTCATCTCACCGATGACCTTGGCGCGCGGGTCGAAGTTCTTGTAGACGCGGTGACCGAAGCCCATCAGGCGGAAGCCGGAGGTCTTGTCCTTGGCCTTGAGCACGGCGGACTCGACATTGTCGGCAGTGCCGATCTCTTCCAGCATCTTCAGCACGGCTTCGTTGGCACCGCCGTGGGCCGGACCCCACAGCGCGGTGACGCCAGCGGCGACCGACGCGTACGGGTTGGCACCGGTCGAACCGACCAGGCGCACGGTCGAGGTCGAGGCGTTCTGCTCGTGGTCGGCGTGCAGGATGAACAGCAGGTCCAGCGCCTTGACCACGTCCGGGTTCAGATCGTACTGGCCATCAGCCGACTCGAAGGTCTGCTTCAGGAAGCGGCTGACGTAGTCCAGCGAGGTGTCCGGCTTGTTGGCCGGCAGGCCCTTGCCGTGGCGGTAGATCAGCGCCGACAGGGTCGGCACCTTGGCGATCAGGCGCACGGCAGCCTGGCGGCGCTGTTCGGCGTCGGCCAGGTCCAGCGAGGCGTGGTAGATGCCCGACAGCTGCGCGATGGCGGCGGTCAGGATGGCCATCGGATGGGCGTCCTTGGCGAAGCTGCCGATCAGGGTGTTGATCGACGCATCGACGTTGGCTTCAGCCGCCAGCTCGTCGGTGAAGGCCTTCAGCTGCTCGGCGCTCGGGCGCTCGCCGTTGATCAGCAGGTAGGCCACTTCGACGTAGCTCGACTTTTCCGACAGCTGTTCGATCGGGTAGCCGCGGTACAGCAGCACGCCCTTGTCGCCGTCGATGTAGGTGATGGCGGACTTGCAGCTGGCCGTCGCGGTGAAACCGGAATCGTAGGTGAAGTACCCCGTTTCCTTGGTCAGCTTCGCGATGTCGACGCAGTCGTTGCCAAGGGTGGGTTTGATGACGGGCAGAACGACCGACTTATCGCCGGCGTTGAGCGTGACCTGATCAAGATCGGACACTGTGTGCGCTCCTTCATGGGAAGGCGCCTGCCCAAGCGCATTGGTCAGGCACGTGAATGACGTCCTCGGCCTGTGCCGGGGATCACGCCATTATCGCACAGCAGCATTTGCCCGGCGCTAGACAGAAGTCGTATACGACAGGCGGCCAGACGCCGGCCGTTGAGCGGCCCGGATCGGCAAAAGCGTTGTCATCCGAACGCAGTGTTCCGTCCATCCAAACGCCCGTTGGGTAGGCGTTGGGGAAAAACAAACGGCCGCGCAGAGCGCGGCCGTCGGTTCGAAGCTGGATCGACAGATCAGCGCGCGTAGCGCTTCTGGAACTTGTCGATGCGGCCCGAGGTATCGATGACCTTGTGCTTGCCCGTGTAGAACGGGTGCGAAGCAGAGGAAATTTCAACCTTCACCAGCGGGTAGTCGTTGCCGTCTTCCCACTTGATGGTTTCCTTCGTGCTCATGGTCGAGCGGGTCAGGATCTTGAAATCGGAGGTGACGTCATGGAAGACGACGTCGCGGTAGTTCGGATGGATATCGGCCTTCATGGGCTCACACCGTAAATGGGCTGGTGGTCAAGAGCGGCATTATAAGCACCGGTTGCCCCTCGGGGCAACCGGTTGCCGGCATCCGGCTCAGGCGGCGCCCAAGGCCTGGCGTACCAGGGCCTCGAAACGGGCCTGATCGTAGGCCATCAGCAGATCGCAGTTGTCCGGCTGGCCGGTCTGGCGGTTCCAGTCGACGATGGTGGCGCCGCGGCTGAACGTACCGTTCAGCTCCACGTTCAGCGGCCGCGACTCGACCTGCAGCTGCCCTTCCGGGTTCAGCGCCCAGGCCATGGCCAGTGCATCGGCGGTGTACCAGCGGCCACCCTTGCTGTCTTCGGACAGGCCACGGGTCTTGCGCGAGATCAGCTCGTAGAAGCGGGCGCGGTCGGAATCGGCCTGTAGCCATTTTTCGGCGTCCTGCAGCGGCAGGCCGTGGGCGACGGTGGCCTCCCAGTCCGACACCAGCAGGTGCTTGAACGAGGTGAACACCACGTGCGCCGCTTCCGGATCGAAGGCGATGTTGAATTCGGCGGCCGGGGTGATGTTGCCGTGGCAGGTGACCGCGCCGCCCATCACCACGATGCGCTTGATGCGCTCGGGCAGGGTCGGGTCCAGCTTCAGTGCCAGTGCCAGGTTGGTCAGCGGGCCAAGCATCACCAGCATCAGTTCGCCGGCGTGTTGGTGCGACAGGCGCAGGATCGCCAGCGCGGCGTGTTCGGCGTCGGCCTGGCGGCTCGGCGGCGGCAGATCGACGTCGCCGTAGCCGTCACGGCCATGCACGTGGGCGGCGTCAACGGAGGGATGCAGCAGCGGATCCGGGCTGCCGGCGAACACCGGCACGTCGGCGCGGCCGACGATGTCACAGAGCTTGAGGGCGTTGCGGACGGTGTACTGCAGGCCGACATTGCCGGCGGCGATGGTCAGGGCGACCACGTCATGCCGTTCATCGGCAAAGGCCATCAGCAGGGCCAGGGCGTCGTCCACACCGGGGTCGGTGTCGATCAACAGGGGGATCTTGTGGGTCATCGTTGCCGTCTTCAGATCGGCAACGAAGTGTGGACCGGGATGATGACCGTTGCAAGTACGGGGGATTGGGGTTCGGCAGGGCTGCGCCCTGCACCTGCTTAATGCAACGGCAAGGGCAAAAGCTGGCTATCCGTGGGATGGCGGGGTGGGTCCGATGGCGGGGGACGGCGTGAATACATCCGTGTAGCCTCGGTCGCGCCATCCATGGCGCTCACGCCCCCGCCACCGGACCCACCCCGCCTTCGACAATTTCCCGCGGTCTGTCGGAACGGCGTTCTGCTCTGGTAGGTGTCGACCTTGGTCGACACATTCACGCAATGCGTGGAGGAACATGTAAATGATCGAATCGGCTCTCTGTAGAGTCGAGCCATGCTCGACTCACGCGCGTAGCGCGAACAGCAGCCGAGCGTGGGCTCGGTTCTACAGTAGATCCACACCATGCGTGGATGTGTGGATCAAGTTCCACACCTTCAAATGCGGCGTGGATGAGCGCCGGGACATGGGGTCAGAGCCCTTTGCCATGCAAAGGGATCCGACCCGCTTACGCCGAGGCGTAACGCACGGCGGTGCCGATCCAGCGTTGCACCACGCGATCGGCCAGCGCGGGTTGCTGGTCCAGCAGGCGCTCGGCCAGGTCATGCACGCCGGGCAGCAGGCCGGCGTCGCGGGCCAGGTCGGCAATGCGGAAGCCGGCCAGGCCGGTCTGCCGGGTACCCAGCAATTCGCCGGGGCCGCGCAGTTCCAGATCCTTTTCGGCGATGACGAAGCCATCGTTGGTTTCGCGCATGGTCTGCAAGCGCTCGCGCGCCATCTGCGAAAGCGGCGCCTGATACAGCAGCACGCAGCGCGATACCGCCGAACCACGGCCCACACGGCCGCGTAACTGGTGCAGCTGGGCCAGGCCGAGGCGCTCGGCATTCTCGATCACCATCAGCGAAGCGTTCGGTACGTCCACGCCCACTTCGATGACCGTGGTCGCCACCAGCAGATCGATCTCACCCGCCTTGAACGCCACCATCGTCGCCAGCTTCTCGGCCGCCTTCAGGCGGCCATGCACCAGCCCCACGCGCACGCCCGGCAGCAGCGCCTGCAGCGATTCGTAAGTGGCCTGCGCCGGCGTGGCGTCGAGCTCTTCGCTTTCCTCGATGAGCGTGCACACCCAGTACACCTGCCGCCCTTCCTGGCAGGCCAGCGCGATGCGCTCGATCAGTTCGGGACGGCGGTCGTTGTTGAGTGCAACGGTCTGCACCGGGGTGCGGCCCGGCGGCAGTTCGTCGATGGCCGAGACATCCAGATCCGCGTATTCGGACATCGCCAGCGTGCGTGGAATCGGCGTGGCGGTCATCACCAGCTGGTGCGGCACGCTGTTGCCACCCGCGCCCTTGTCGCGCAGGGCCAGCCGCTGGTGCACGCCGAAGCGGTGCTGTTCGTCGACGATGGCCAGGGCCAAATCCTGGAACACCACCGCCTCCTGCATCAGCGCGTGGGTGCCGACCACCACCTGCGCTTCGCCGTTGGCGACCTGCTCCATCACCTTGGCGCGCGCCTTGCCGGTGACCTTGCCGGCCAGCCAGGCGATACGCACGCCGAGCGGTTCCAGCCAGCCGCGCAGGTTGTTGAGATGCTGCTCGGCCAGCAGTTCGGTGGGCGCTGCCAATGCGACCTGCTTACCCTGCTCGACTGCCAGCATCGCGGCCAGTGCGGCGACCACGGTCTTGCCGGAGCCGACGTCGCCCTGCACAAGCCGCAGCATCGGGCTGGGCCGTGCGAGGTCTTCGCGAATCTGCTTGAACACACGCGCCTGTGCACCCGTCAGCGCGAACGGCAGCTGTTTCAGCAGCGCCTTGGCCAGCTTGCCGGGGCCGGCCAGCGGCGGCGCATGGTGCGCCTGCAAGGCGATGCGCTGGCGGCGCAGGCTGAGGTGATGGGCCAGCAGCTCTTCCATTGCCAGACGACGCTGCGCCGGATGAGTGCCTGCGGCCAGCGCGGCCAGATCGGCATCCGGCGGCGGCCGATGCACGGTCAGCAGCGCACTGCGCAGCGACGGCAGGCCGAGGCCATCCAGCCAACCGCTGGGCAGCAGTTCCAGCGTGCTTTCCTCGGGCAGGCGGTCCAGGGCCTGGCCGATCAGCTTGCGCATGGTCATCGGGCCAACGCCTTCCACGGTGGGATACACCGGGTCGAGGCGGTCGCCAAGTTTGGGATCGTCATTGCGGCCCAGCACCTGGTAGCTGGGGTGGACGATTTCCAGGCCGAGGTGGCCGGGTTTGGGCGTGCCGAAGCAGCGCAGCCGGTTGCCGACCGCGAACTGGCCGACCTGCTGCTGGCGGAAATGGAAGAAGCGCAGCACCAGGGTGCCCTGCCCTTCATCCTCCACGGCGACCTTCAGCATCGGCCGGTAGCGCATGCCGCGCTCGACCGCGACCACCCGCCCTTCCACCTGCGCCGGCACGCCGTTGCGCAGGTCTTCGATGCGGGTCAGCCGGGTGCGGTCTTCATAGCGCAGCGGCAGATGAAGCCAGAGATCCTGCAGGGTGGCCAGGCCACGTGCCTGCAGTTTGGCGGCCACGGCCGGACCGACGCCGGCGAGCATCGCAAGCGATGCTTCGCCGGACGGTGACAGGACCGGGGTGACCGCCGCCTTGCGTGCCACGTGGCGGTCAGTCGATGACCATCACCGCGTCGACCTCGAAGTTGGCGCCCTTCGGCAGGCCGGAGACTTCGATGGTGGAACGGGCCGGGAACGGGGCCTGGAAGTAGTCCTGCATGACGGCGTTGACCTTGGCGAACTCGCCCAGGTCGGTCAGGTACAGGCCAAGGCGCACGACCTTGTCCAGCGAGCCGCCGGCGGCTTCGGCAACCGCCTTGAGGTTGTCGAACGCACGACGGGCCTGGGCTTCGACGTCACCGGCGCCGACGATGTCACCGGTGGCCGGGTCGAGCGGAATCTGGCCGGAGAAATACACGGTGTTGCCGGCGCGCACGGCCTGCGAGTACGGGCCGATGGCGGCCGGGGCCTTTTCGGTGTTGATGATCTGGCGGGACATGGGTCGCTCCGGTGCTTTTGGGGGAAAACAGAGCGGTGATTGTACCGGGTGGGGGCGCATCCACGCATGGCGTGGATCTACCGCGCCGCTTCGGTAGTGCCGGCCGCTGGCCGGCAACTCCATGAACGTTTGCCGACATCGCGAGGTTGCCGGCCAGCGGCCGGCACTACCGGGAACATCCACGCATGGCATGGATCTACTGCAATGCAACCGGTAGCGACGGGCCATTCCCGGCGAGCGCGCAATCATCCACGCATTTGTGTGGACCTGCAGCGGGATTCAATGGGGTCAGAGCCCTCTCCGTTGGAGAGGGATCCGACCCCGGGTTCGTGTTACTGGCGGCGCACGGCCTGCACGACCGACAAGCGGCGCAGGCGGCGCATCACTTCGGCCAGGTGGTTGCGGTCGCGCACCTGGATGTTGAACGCCAGCACGGCGGCGTTGAAGTCGCGGTCCAGGTAATCCACGCGCTCGATGTTGGAATGGCTCTGCGCGATGGCCGCGGCCAGCTGCGCCAGCACGCCGGTGCCGTTCTCCACTTCCACCACCAGCGAGGTGTCGTAGTCGCCGGAAACGGTGGTGTCCCAGCCGATCGGCACCCAGCGCTCGGGCGACTTGCGCAGCTCGGCCAGGTTCGGGCAGTCCATGCGGTGCACCACGATGCCCTTGCCGGCGGTGTGGTAGCCCATGATCTCGTCACCGGGAATCGGCTGGCAGCAGCCGGCGAAGGTGACCACGCCGCGCTCGCTGCCGTTGATCAGGATCTTTTCCTGCGAGTGGTGGCGCGAATGCGGGCCGCCACGCAGTTCGGCGTAGGCCATCAGCGCCTGTGCGGCCTGGGTCGGCATCCAGTTGCCCAGCGCGACCTCGGCCAGCAGCGCCTCCAGACGCGGGAAGCGGTGCTCGGCCAGGAACGCATCCAGGCGTCCCTTCGGCAGCCGCTCCAGCGAGCTGTCCATCGCTTCCAGCGCGCGGTCGAGCATGCGATGCCCCAGCTGCACGGCGTCTTCGTGCTCCAGCTGCTTGAGCTGGTGGCGGATGGCGGTGCGCGCCTTGCTGGTGACCACGAATTCCAGCCACTGCGGTTTCGGCGTGGCCGAGCGCGCGGTGATGATCTCCACCGACTGCCCCGACACCAGCTTGGTCCGCAGCGGCACCAGTTTCTTGTCCACGCGCGAAGCGACCGCCATGTTGCCGACGTCGGTGTGCACGGCATAGGCGAAATCGAGCGCGGTGGAGTTGCGCGGCAGCGCCAGGATCTTGCCCTTCGGGGTGAACAGGTAGACCTCGTCCGGGAACAGGTCGACCTTGACGTTGTCGAGGAACTCCAGCGACGAACCGGCAGCACGCTGCGAGTCGATCAGTTCGACGATCCAGGCATGCGCGCGGCTCTGTGCGCTGTTGGGCGAATCACCACCGAACTTGTAGGTCCAGTGCGCGGCCACGCCGCGTTCGGCGATCAGGTCCATCTCCTCGGTACGGATCTGCACTTCGATCGGCGAGCCATACGGCCCGAACAGCACCGTGTGCAGCGACTGGTAGCCGTTGGCCTTGGGAATGGCGATGAAGTCGCGGAAGCGCCCATCCAGCGGCTTGAAGGTGGCGTGCACCGAACCCAGCGCGTGGTAGCAGCTTGGCACGCTGCGCACGACCAGGCGGAAACCGAATACATCCATCACCTGGTCGAAGGATTTGTTCTCTTCGTGCATCTTGTTGTAGATGCTCCACGGCGTCTTGATGCGGCTGACCAGGCGGTGCTCGATGCCCTCCTTGGCCAGGCGCTGCGACAACTGCACTTCCACCTGCGCCAGCGCCTCGCGGCGCACCACCGGCTGGCTGCGGATGTGCTTTTCCAGGATGGCATGGCGCCACGGATACAGCGCCTTGAACCCAAGGTTCTGCAGTTCGCTCTTGACCAGGCTCATGCCCAGGCGCTGGGCGATGGGCGCGTAGATCTCCAGCGTCTCGCGGGCGATGCGGCCACGTGCCTCGCGGCTCTGCGCGCCCAGCGTGCGCATGTTGTGCAGGCGGTCTGCCAGCTTGATCATGATCACGCGCAGGTCGCGCGACATCGCCAGCAGCATCTTGCGGAAGCTCTCGGCGGCAGCCTCCTGGCGGTCGCGGAACTTCAGCTTGTCCAGCTTGGTCACGCCGTCGACCAGCTCGGCCACGGCCTCACCGAACTCGGCCGACAGCGCCTCACGGGTCAGCGGGGTGTCTTCAATGGTGTCGTGCAGGATCGCGGCGATCAGCGCCTCCACGTCCAGGCCCAGCTCGGCCAGCACCTGGGCCACGGCCACCGGATGGGTGATATAGGGCTCGCCCGACTTGCGCGTCTGCCCAGCATGCGCGGCGGCGCCGACTTCCCAGGCGCGGCGCAGCAGCGGCAGCTGCTCGGGCGGCAGGTAGTGGGCGGCGCGTTCAAGCTGGAGGACGTAGTCGGGTACGGCGGCAGCGGGGACTGCGGCGACCTTGGCAGTGGGGCCTGGGTTCATGCCCGAAGCCTATGCCAGTGCGCCGTTTACGGCAAATCCTGAATGCGAAACAGCCCGCACGGGGCGGGCTGTTCGGCGTATCCAGCAATGACCTTGATCGATGCGATCAATCGTCGTTCTTGGACATGTCTTCGTCGGCGACCACTTCGGCGGCGGCCCACTCCAGCGCTTCGCGCTCGGCGCGCTCACGCTCGGCCTTCTCGACTTCGTCGATCAGCGCGTTGTCGATCTTGCGGGCGGCGATTTCGCGCAGTGCCAGCACGGTCGGCTTGTCCTCGGTCTCGCTGTTGTCCAGCGTGGCCTGCACGCCGTTGGCGAGCTGGCGGGCACGCTTGGAAGCCATCATGACCAGTTCGAAACGGTTGTTAACGACTTCCAGGCAATCTTCTACGGTGATGCGGGCCATACGGGCTCCCGGCGACCGGTCGGCCGCTCAGTCGAATGAGGGAAAGGGGACGGAGTGTACTGGCAGGGGCTGGACAAAATCAAGCCAACCCCCACCCGATTCTTTTGGAATCAGTCAGTTGCGCCCGGATCAGGGGTCAGCAGCGCCTGGATCAGGCCGGCGTGGCGGACCTTCTGGGCCTCCCGGCGCAGGCGGCTGGCGGTGAAGATGGCACACAGCTCGTCCACGGCGGTGTCGAACACCTCGTTGACGATGACGTAGTCGAACTCGTTGAAGTGCAGCATCTCGTCGCGGGCGGCACCCAGGCGCTGGGCGATGACCGCCTCGCTGTCCTGCCCGCGCTTGCGCATGCGGTCCTGCAGGGCCTGCTTGGACGGCGGCAGGATGAACACGGTGACCGTGCCCGGCACCAGCTGGCGTACCTGCTGCGCCCCCTGCCAGTCGATCTCCAGCAGCACGTCCTGGCCGGCAGCGAGCTGCGGTTCCACCGACTGGCGGGCGGTGCCCTTCCAGTCGCCGTGCACCCAGGCATGCTCGAAGAAGTCGCCGGCGGCGATCATCTGCTCGAACTTCTCGGCACTGACGAAGTGGTAGTGCTTGCCGTTCACTTCACCCGGGCGCATGGCGCGCGAAGTGAAGGAGATCGACAGGGCGATCTGCGGATCACGCGCCAGGGTGGCATTGACGATGCTGCTCTTGCCGGCACCGGAGGGGGCGGCAACGATGTACAGCGTGCCGCGCGCAACGGCGTCCGACGGCTTCGACGGGGCGCTCATGCGCGGAACCCAACTGGTTGATTTCGCAAAATTTTTCCTCAGTGTTCCAGATCCGGCGCGGAGGATCGCGCCAGGACGGCGGGGGCTGCGCGGAACATCCTGGAACCAGGCCCGGCAGACGGCTCCCCGGGGTGCGGGCACGCAACTTTAGCAGAGGCGCCCCTTTCCGCGCCCGGCCAGCGGGCTGCCGGGCCTTGTGCCACATGGGCGTGCGGGGGCCTGTGCTATAACCGGGCCGTACCCACCGACAGCCCGGAGGCCTGCGCCTCCTCGCCATCCCAGGAGAACGGCATGCCCTCGATGAGCCGCCGCCAGTTCCTGAAAGTGACCGGGACAACCCTGGTCGGCTCCAGTCTGGCATTGATGGGCTTCGCGCCCGGCATCGCGCTCGCGGAGGTCAGGCAGTACAAGCTGACCCGCGCGACCGAGACCCGCAACACCTGTACATACTGTTCGGTGGCCTGCGGCATCCTGATGTACAGCCTCGGCGATGGCGCCAAGAACGCCGAGCCGAGCATCTTCCATATCGAGGGCGACCCGGACCATCCGGTCAACCGAGGCACGCTGTGCCCGAAGGGTGCCGGACTGGCCGACATCATCCACAGCAAGTCGCGCCTGCTCTACCCCGAGTACCGCGCGCCGGGCTCGAACGAGTGGAAGCGGCTGAGCTGGGACGATGCGCTGGACCGCATCGCGCGGCTGATGAAGGAAGACCGCGATGCCAACTTCGTGCAGAAGAACGAGGCCGGGCAGACGGTCAACCGCTGGCTGACCACCGGCATGCTCGCCGCCTCGGCGACCAGCAATGAAACTGCGGTGCTGACCCACAAGGTCGTGCGCTCCCTTGGCATGCTGGCATTCGACAACCAGGCACGTGTCTGACACGGCCCGACGGTGGCAGGTCTTGCCCCGACGCTAGGCCGTGGTGCGATGACGAATCACTGGGTCGACATCAAGAATGCCGACCTGATCCTGATCATGGGTGGCAATGCCGCCGAGGCACACCCGTGCGGGTTCAAATGGGTGACCGAGGCCAAGGCACACAACAAGGCACGCCTGATCGTGGTCGATCCGCGTTTCAACCGCTCGGCCGCGGTGGCCGACGTGTACGCGCCGATCCGCACCGGCACCGACATCGTGTTCCTGGGCGGCCTGATCAACTATCTGTTGACCGAGGACCGCATCCAGCACGAGTACGTGCTGAACTACACCGACATGTCGTTCCTGGTGAAGGACGAATTCGCCTTCAAGGACGGCCTGTATTCGGGCTACAACGAAGAGAAGCGCAGCTACGACCGTTCCAGCTGGGACTACGTGTACGGCGATGATGGCTTCGTGCGCAGCGACCCGACGCTGAAGGACCCACGCTGCGTCTACACCCTGCTCAAGCAGCACTACGCGCGCTACACCGTGGAGATGGTCGAACGCATCTGCGGCACGCCGGCCGACAGCATCCGCCAGGTCTGGGACATGATCGCGTCCACCGCCGGCAAGGACAAGGCGATGACCATCCTGTACGCGCTGGGCTGGACGCAGCACTCGGTGGGTGCGCAGAACGTGCGCGCCGGCACCATGGTGCAGCTGCTGCTGGGCAACATCGGCGTGGCCGGCGGTGGCATGAACGCGCTGCGCGGGCATTCCAACATCCAGGGCCTGACCGACATCGGCCTGATGTCCGACCTGCTGCCCGGCTACCTGACGTTGCCGAAGCAGGACGAGCAGGACTACGACGCCTACATCGCCAAGCGCACGCAGAAGCCGCTGCGCGCCAACCAGATGTCGTTCTGGCAGAACTACCCGAAGTTCCATGTCAGCCTGATGAAGTCGTGGTGGGGCGATGCCGCCACCGCTGACAACAACTGGTGCTTCGACCATCTGCCCAAGCTCGACAAGCCGTACGACATGCTGCAGGCGTACGAGCTGATGAACGAAGGCAAGATCCACGGCTACATCTGCCAGGGCTTCAACCCGCTGGCCTCGGCGCCGAACAAGGGCAAGCTGATCAGTGCGTTCTCCAAGCTGAAGTTCATGGTCAGCATGGACCCGCTGGAAACCGAGACCATCGCGTTCTGGCAGAACCACGGCGCACTGAACGACGTCGACCCGGGCACGATCCAGACCGAAGTGTTCCGCCTGCCGACCACCTCGTTCGCCGAGGAAAACGGCGCGGTGGTGAATTCCTCGCGCTGGCTGCAGTGGCACTGGAAGGGGGCCAATCCGCCGGGCGAAGCGCGCAGCGACATCGAGATCATGTCCGAGCTGTTCCATCGCATCAAAGCGATGTACGAAAAGGACGGTGGTGCGTGGTGGGATCCGGTGCGCGACCTGGCCTGGAAGTATTCCAACCCGGAACTGCCGACGCCGGAAGAACTGGCGATGGAGTACAACGGCAAGGCACTGGTGGACGTGTTCGATCCGAAGGACCCGACCAAGCTGGTGCGCAAGGCCGGCGAGCAGCTGGCCGCATTTGGCGACCTGCGCGACGACGGCAGCACCGCCTCCGGCTGCTGGATCTACATCGGTGCCTGGGGCCCGACCGGCAACATGATGGCGCGGCGTGACAACAGCGACCCCACCGGCATCGGCAACACGCTGGGCTGGGCTTGGGCGTGGCCGGCCAATCGCCGCGTGATGTACAACCGCGCCTCGTGCGACGTGGCCGGCCAGCCGTTCGACCCGCGCCGCACGCTGCTGGCATGGAATGGGAAAAACTGGGGCAGCGTGGACGTGCCGGACTTCAAGGCCGACGAAGATCCCGCAGGCGGGATGGGGCCGTTCATCATGAACCCGGAAGGCATCGCCCGCTTCTTCGCCAAGGCCGGCATGGCCGAGGGGCCGTTCCCGGAGCACTACGAACCGTTCGATACGCCGCTGCGCAGCAACCCGCTCAGCCCCGGCCAGGCACTGACGCTGAACAACCCGGCGGCCCGCGTGTTCGCCAGCGATCGCGCACAGATCGGTTCGCCGGATGAGTTCCCGCATGTAGCCACCACTTACCGGCTGACCGAGCATTTCCACTTCTGGACCAAGCACGGCAAGTTGAACGCCATCATCCAGCCCGAGCAGTTCGTCGAGATCGGCGCGGCCCTGGCCGACGAGCTGGGCATCAACAACGGCAGCCGTGTGCGGGTCAGTTCCAAGCGCGGCCACATCGAAGCGGTGGCGATGGTGACCAAGCGCATCAAGGCCCTGCAGATTGATGGCAAAACCGTGCACCAGGTGGGCGTGCCGATCCACTGGGGCTTCCTCGGTGCGGCCAAGCCCGGATACATCGCCAATACGCTGACCAACGCCATCGGTGACGGCAATTCGCAGACGCCGGAGTCGAAGTGCATCCTGGTCAAGGTCGAGAAGGTGTAGGAGACACGCCATGTCACTGCAATCCCTGGATATCATCCGCCGCTCGGCCACCACCACGCCCTCGCCGGAGGCACGTGGTGCGCATACCGGCCAGGTCGCCAAGCTGATCGATGTGAGCAAGTGCATCGGCTGCAAGGCCTGCCAGGTCGCCTGCATGGAGTGGAACGACCTGCGCGACGAGGTCGGCAGCTGCGTTGGCAGCTACGACAACCCGCCCGACCTGAGCGACCAGTCGTGGACGGTGATGAAGTTCCGCGAGTACGAGGACGAGAAGGGCAAGCTGGAGTGGCTGATCCGCAAGGAAGGCTGCATGCATTGCGCCGACCCGGGATGCCTGAAGGCCTGCCCGTCGCCGGGTGCGATCATCCAGTACGCCAACGGTATCGTCGACTTCCAGGAAGAGAACTGCATCGGCTGCGGCTACTGCGTGACCGGCTGCCCGTTCGACGTGCCGCGCATTTCCAAGAAGGACCACAAGGCCTACAAGTGCACGCTGTGTTCGGACCGGGTGGCGGTGGGCCAGGAACCGGCCTGCGTGAAGACCTGCCCGACCGGTGCGATCACCTTCGGCAGCAAGCAGGCGATGACCGAGCATGCCGCCGGGCGCGTGGAAGACCTGAAATCCCGTGGCTACGAGAACGCTGGTCTGTACGACCCGCAGGGCGTGGGTGGCACCCATGTGATGTATGTGCTGCAGCACGTGAACAAGCCCGAGCTGTACGCCGACCTGCCCAAGGACCCGCGCATCAGCCCGATGGTGGAAGTGTGGAAGGGCGTCGCCAAACCGCTGGGCGTGCTGGCGATTGCCGCCACCGCCTTCGCCGGCTTCCTGCATTACATCGGCATCGGCCGCAACACGGTGAACGATGAGGAAGAGGAGAAGGCCGAGCACGAGGCGAAGAAGATCGAAGAGGAGCAGCGGCCATGAAGTACGCCCCGCACCCGCGGCAGATCGTGCGCTACCGCGCGCCGACCCGCATCAACCACTGGATCGTGGCGATCTGCTTCGTGCTGACGGCGCTGTCCGGGCTGGCCCTGTTCCACCCTGCCCTGTTCCCGCTGACCCAGCTGTTCGGCGGGGGGCCGTGGACGCGCATCCTGCACCCGTTCATCGGCCTGGTGATGGTGGTGGGCTTCGCCTTGCTGGCGTTCCGCATGTGGCGCGACAACCTGCCGACCGCCGACGATGGCAAGTGGATGCGCGGCATGCGCGATGTGCTGCGCAACGAGGACGAGAAACTGCCGCCGGTAGGCCGCTTCAATGCCGGCCAGAAGCTGCTGTTCTGGGCCATCATCGGTTGCCTGTCGGCGTTGCTGCTGACCGGCTTCGTGATCTGGCGGCAGTACTTCAGCCACTTCTTCCCGATCGGGGTGATCCGCTTCTCGGTGCTTGCCCATGCGCTGTTCGGCTGGGTGCTGATCTGCGCGATCGTGGTGCACATCTACGCGGCGATCTGGATCAAGGGTTCGGTGCGGGCGATGACCCAGGGCAAGGTGACCTATGGGTGGGCGTACAAGCACCACCGGCAGTGGTTCCGGGACATCCTGCGCGGACGGCGGGGAGAGGGTTGACGGCAGGGCCTGCGGCCCTGCACCCGCAAAATCAACGTCAACGTCAACGGCAAAAGCGGGTTTCCTGGGGATGGCGGAGTGGGTCCGGTTGCGGGGGACGCTGCAAGTACGTCCATGTAAGCTCGGTCGCCGCATCCATGCGGCTCACGCCCCCGCAACCGGACCCACCCCGCCTTCGACAGTTTCCTGCGATCTGTCGGGACGGCGTTCTGCGTTGCTCTTGGTGGGTGTCGACCTTGGTCGACACGATGAACACGGCAACAACCGATGGGGTCAGATCCGTTTTCCAGAGGAAAACGGATCTGACCCCAACCTTTCAAATGGCCGGCAGCACGCTGGACGCCAGCGCCGACAACGGCGAGGATGGAGGCTGGTTCTTCCGGCTGGCCCTGCATGGCGCAACGCATCCTTGAACCCGGTGAAATCGAGACGCTGGCCTCGCGCGATGTTCCGCGCATCATCCTGCCCGATGCTGCGTCCCTGTTCTCCGATCGCGCAGCACGCCTGCGCAGCCTGGCCGCGCACAGTGCCATCGGCGGTTACCTGCAGTTGCTGGCGGCGTTGGCCGAAGCGCAGCAGGCGCTGCTGGATGAATTGACGCCGCAGCAACGTGAAGCGCTGCAGGTACAGGCGCGCGCGCAGCAGTCGAGCGCTGCGGCCGGCGCCGGCATGCCGCTGCGTCCCGCCAACACCCTGCAGCTCGACGACCGCTGGCGCGGATGGTTGCGCACGCTGTGCCAACACTGTGCCGATGAAGCCGGCCTGCCGGCGGAAACCCGCCAGGAACTGCAACGCGTTGCCGCTGCCGATGACGCGTGGCTGGATGCGCAGGCGCACGCGGTGCTGGAGCGGGACGACGCGCCGTCGCTGGATGCGGTGGCTGCGCTGCTGGTGATGACGGCGCTGCAGGTGTACTGGGTGGTATTGGCCGAGAGCTTCCGCCCGGCCGATCTGAAGCCGCTGGCCGATGCACCCGGGCTGTGCCCGCTGTGCGGCACCCTGCCGGTGGTAAGCGTGGTGCAGGCACGCCCACCCTATGCGTCCTATCGCTACCTGTCGTGCGCGTTGTGCGCCTGCCAGTGGCACTACGTGCGCGTGCAGTGCAGCCAATGCGGCACCGCCGGCAAGGACATCGCCTACCGTGCACTGGCCGATGTGGATGGCGACGCCGGCCACGCCGTGCGCGAAAGCGCAGTGCGCGCCGAGACCTGCGACCACTGCCACAGTTACCGCAAGATCCTGTACCTGGAAAAAGACCCGATGCTGGAACCGGTGGCCGACGATCTGGGCACCCTCGCACTGGACCTGCTGCTGGGCGAGGAAGGCTACGCGCGTGCCAGCCAGAACCCGCTGCTGTGGCAGGCCGACGGCGACTGACCGATGCCACGCACGCCTCCTGCTCCGGCATCCGCCGCTGCCCTGCCCTCGCTGGATCGGCTGCTGCGACTGCCGGCATTGTCCGAACTGATTGAAGGCCACGGACGCAGCCGCATCACCCAGCTGCTGCGTTCGCACCTGCAGCAGCTACGCGATCGGATCAGCAGCGGGCAGTTGTCCGCCGAGCAACTGCAACAGGCGGTGGACGGCCCAGCGCTGGTCGCCGCACTCAACGCAGCGTTCGCCGCCGATGCACGCTTGGACCTGCAGCCGATGTACAACCTGACCGGCACCGTACTGCACACCAATCTGGGCCGCGCCCTGCTGCCCGAGGCTGCGGTACGGGCGGTGACCCGCGCGATGACCGCACCGGTCGATCTGGAATTCGACATCAGCCGTGGCCGCCGCGGCGACCGCGATGCGCGGGTGCAGGCGCTGGTCTGCGAATTGACCGGCGCCGAAGCCGCTACCGTGGTCAACAACAATGCGGCAGCGGTCCTGCTGCTGCTCAACAGCCTGGCCAACCGCCGCGACGTGGTGGTGTCGCGCGGCGAACTGGTGGAGATCGGCGGTGCCTTCCGCATTCCCGATGTGATGCGCAGCGCCGGCGCGCGGCTGCTGGAAGTGGGTACGACCAACCGCACCCATCCGGCCGACTTCGCCAACGCCATTGGTGCGCGCACCGCGCTGCTGATGGAGGTGCACGCCAGCAACTACGCGATCACCGGTTTCACCGCCAAGGTCGAGACCGCGAAGATGGCGACGATCGCGCACGAGCATGGCCTGCCGCTGGTGGTGGACCTGGGCAGCGGCAGCCTGTGTGATCTGGCCCTGTTCGGCCTGCCGCACGAGCCGACCGTACAGGAAACGCTGGCGGCCGGTGCCGACCTGGTTTCGTTCAGCGGTGACAAGCTGCTGGGCGGACCGCAGGCCGGCATCATCGCCGGTCGCGCCGACCTGATCGCACGGATCAACCGCAACCCGCTGAAGCGGGCGCTGCGCATGGACAAGATGGGGCTGGCCGCGCTGGAAGCGGTGCTGGCCCTGTACCGCGAACCGGAGCTGCTGGCGCACAGGCTGCCGACCCTGCGCACCCTGTCGCGCACGCAGGACGACATCGATGCGCAGGCACAGCGCCTGCTGCGGCCGATGCAAGACGGGTTGGCATCGGAGTACGGCCTTGAACGCGCGGCGATGCACAGCCAGATCGGCAGCGGTGCGCAACCGCAGGCACAGCTGGCCAGTGCCGGACTGCGCATCACCAGTACACGCCGAGGCGGACTGGATCGCCTGGCCAAGCGCCTGCGCCAGCTGCCACGGCCGGTACTGGGCCGCATCGCCGATGACGCATTGTGGCTGGACCTGCGCTGTCTCGAGCCTGCGGACGAAGCCGACTTCCTCGCGCAATGGAGCACGCTGCAGGCATGATCGTCGGCACCGCCGGGCATATCGACCATGGCAAAACCAGCCTGGTACGCGCACTGACCGGCATCGAGACCGATCGCCTGCAGGAAGAGCGAACGCGCGGTATATCGATCGAACTGGGCTATGCCTATGTCCCGGTGGAAAGCAGGGACGCCGAAGGCCCGGCTGCGACGCTGGGCTTCGTCGACGTGCCAGGCCACGAGCGCTTCGTGCATACGATGGTGGCCGGCGCCACTGGTATCGATGTCGCCCTGCTGGTGATCGCCGCCGACGACGGTGTGATGCCGCAGACCCGCGAGCATCTGGCGATCCTGCAGCTGCTGGGCGTAGACCGTGCCGCGGTGGCGCTGACCAAGATCGACCGCGTGGATGCCGCACGCCTCGCCCGGGTCGAAATCGAGATCGCTGCACTGTTGGCCGGCACGCCACTGCAGGACGCCCCCGTGTTCGCCTGTAACAGCACGTCACCTGAAGACACAGGTGTCAGCGCACTGCGTGCCCGCCTGCACGCGTGGGCTGCGGACGATGCCAGCACGCGCCAGGCCGAACTGCGCAGCGAACTGTTCCGCATGCCGGTGGACCGCGTGTTCTCGCTGGCCGGCCACGGCACGCTGGTAACCGGCGCAGTGCATGGCGGCGTGGCTGCTGTTGGCGAACATCTGCAGCTGATGCCGGCCGCCACCGACGTTCGCGTGCGCAGCATCCACGCGCAGAACCAGGCCAGCGAACAGGCGGTGGCGGGGCAGCGCTGCGCGCTGAACCTGGCCGCCATCGCCCGCGACGACATCACGCGCGGTGACTGGATCGCCGACCCGCGTGCGCTGCTGGCCACCACCCGCGTCGACGTGCGCCTGCGGCTTTCCGCGCGGGAAGCCCCCCTGCGCGACTGGGCGCCACTGCATATCCACTGGGGAACGATGCACCGGCAGGCCCACGTGGTGCTGCTGGAGGACCATGACCACGGCGATGGTCAGCTCGTGCAGCTGGTGTTCGATGCACCGGTCTGCGCGATGTGCGGTGACCGCTTCATTGCCCGCGATTCGGCCGCGACCCGTACCCTGGGCGGGGGTGTTGTGCTCGATCCAGATCCCCCGCAGCGGCGTCGGCGCAGCCTGGCTCGCCTTGCTTTGCTGGGTGCACTGGAGCAACTGGCGGCCGGAGCAGGGGTTGGCCCGCTGCTGCGGCAGGCCCCTTCCGGCATCCCCCTCGGCGCCCTGCAGCGCTACTGCCGGCGCGCCGCCGACCGGATCGACCTGCCCGGCGACGCACGCCGCATCACTACCCGCGAAGGCACGGTGATCATTCTTGCCTCGCACTGGCAGGCATTGCGCGAGCAGGTGCTCACCTCGCTGCGCGGCTGGCATGAACGACGCCCGGACGAACCCGGCGTCGACAGTGGCCGCCTGCAGCGCAGCACCGTGCCTGCGTTGGCAACCAGCCTGTGGAACGCCCTGCTGCAGGACCTGCTCGACGATGGCAGCGTGCAGCGCGCGGGCACATGGTGGCGCTTGCCCGGCCACGATCACGCACCGCCGGAACGCGAACGCCTGCTGCTCGAACGCGTGCTGCCGCAACTGCACGCGGGCGGTTTCGATCCGCCGTGGGTACGTACCCTGGCAGCCGACATCGGCCTGGCCGAGGATGAGCTCCGCGCAGTCCTGCGGCGGGCCGCCGCGCGTGGTGAACTGTTCCAGGTGGTGCCCGACCTGTTCTATGCACCGGCCCGCATCGCCGAGCTGGCCGCGATCGTCGCGCAGCTGTCACAGGCCAGCGGCACGGTGGATGCGGCGGCGTTCCGCGATGCCATCGGGCTGGGCCGCAAACGCAGCATCCAGATCTTGGAGTTCTTCAATCGCGTTGGCTACACTCGACGTGTCGGTGACCAGCATCGGCCGCGCGGCGACCTGCAGTGGAACGGGACCCTCGGTTGAGCCCACCGCTGCCGCTGTACTTTCGGAAGGCATGCGCATCCGGGCATGCGGCTGGGCTTCAAACCCAGTAGGGGGCGTCGATCGTTCCCTGGTAGGTTCGACTCCTGCTGCCTTCCGCCATTCGTATTTCCGCAGGAGATGTCGGCATGGCCACGCACGCGCAGTCCCCCGCTCCTTCAACGGCCGATGCCCCGCAACGACTGACGTCTCTCGCGCATGGCGGTGGCTGCGGCTGCAAGATCGCGCCGGGTGTACTGACCGAACTGCTGCGCGGGGTTCCGGCACTTCCCGCACCGGTCGAACTGCTGGTCGGCCGCGAGACCAGCGACGACGCCGCGGTGTACCGCCTCGATGACCGGCAGGCGATCGTCGCCACCACCGACTTCTTCATGCCGATCGTCGACGACCCGTTCGACTTCGGCCGCATCGCTGCCACCAATGCCTTGTCGGATCTGTACGCGATGGGCGCGCGCCCGCTGTTCGCACTGGCCATCGTCGGCATGCCGATCAACAGCCTGCCGCAGGACACGATCCGCGGCATCCTGCAGGGCGGCGAACGCGCCTGCGCCAATGCCGGCATCGTGGTGGCCGGCGGCCACAGCATCGATTCGGTGGAACCCATCTACGGCCTGGCTGCCATTGGTGTGCTCGATCCGCAACGGCTCAAGCGCAATGCCGATGCCCGCGCCGATGACGTGCTGGTGCTGGGCAAGCCATTGGGGGTGGGCGTGTATTCGTCAGCACTGAAAAAAGAAGTACTGGATGCCGAGGGCTACCGGCAAATGGTCGAGTCGACCACACGCCTGAACAGCGTGGGCATGCCCCTTGCCGCGCTGGACGGCGTGCACGCGATGACCGACGTCACCGGTTTCGGCCTGCTCGGCCACCTGCTGGAAGTGTGCCGCGCCAGTGGCGTGGCCGCCGAGGTGGACAGCGCGCAGATCCCGTTGCTGCCGCAGACGCTGGACCTGCTGCAACGCGGCTGCGTGACCGGCGCCTCCAACCGCAACTGGGCCTCGTATGGCGCCGAGGTGCGTTTCGCCGAGGGCACGGCGGCGCACTGGCAGCCACTGCTGACCGACCCGCAGACCAGTGGTGGCCTGCTGGTGTCCTGCGCCCCGGAGGCGGTGGATGCGGTACTGGCCTGCTTCCACGACGCCGGGTTCGGCCAGGCGGCCGTGGTGGGGCGCTTGAGCGAGGGAGCGGCGGGCGTCAGCGTGGTTTGAGATGTTCTTGCCTCGGGCGCGCGTCTCCCGTCGATGAGATCCGCAGCCATGGCGGCGGCACCACTTCATCGGCTTGCTCAGATAACGTGCCACTGAGAGCAATCTCATCACTATTAAAGCATGCTTTAATAGTGGCCGGGATTCTTAAAGATCCCTTTAACAACGCCTCGCCAGGAGCGCAAATGCCCAGGACCACCGGCACTTATACCACCACCGATTCGGGTGGCGAGCTTGTCAAGGCCTTCGTGCCCCATCCATTGCCGCCCACGATGCCGCCCCTTGACCCTGCTTGCTACATGGCCAATGCGGCAGCCGAGGCGGCGCTGGGACGGCTCTCCGCCATGTCAGGTTTGGTCGCTTCTGCTGAATGGCTGATCTACAGCTCCATCCGCAAGGAGGCCTTGTTGACCTCCCAGATGGAAGGCACTCAGGCGACACTGACGGATCTGCTGGATCAAGAATCCGGAATCGACGTGGCTAGTACCACAGACGTTAGCGACGTGACGAATTACCTGCAAGCGTTCGCGTATGTGCGAGACCAGCTGAAGCACGATCGGGGCCTGCCGATCTCAACGCGCCTGCTGTGCGAAGCACATAGCATCCTTTTGAACAGTGCGCGCGGCGAGCAGAAGCTACCTGGTGAAGTGCGCCGCTCCCAGAACTGGATCGCAGGTACCCGGCCAGGCAATGCTCTTTACGTCCCCCCGCCTCACATGGAAGTCGGACGGTTGCTGGGTGAGATGGAGCACTATATCCACGAGACTACGACAAACCTTCCTCCTCTGGTCCGCATTGCCTTGATCCATGCGCAGTTCGAAACGAGCCACCCGTTCCTTGATGGCAATGGGCGCATAGGCCGCTTGCTGATTGCAGCATTGCTGGAAGACTGGAAGCTGCTGCCGGAGCCACTGCTCTATGTCTCTGGCGAACTCAAGAAACATCAAGCCGAGTACTACCGGCTCCTGTCGGCCATCCGCGCCGATGGCGACTGGGAGAGTTGGATCCGCTTCTTCCTCGACTGCACGACCGAAGCCGCCGAGAACGCCCAAAGAAACATCATCGACATCGCCTCACTCATCGCAGCCGACCGGAGAAAGGTCATGGCTGCGAAAGACGGCACGGTGCAGGCGATCCGCTTGTTCGAAATGCTGCCTACGATGCCGCGCTTCACCATTACATTTGCAGCTGAAAGGCTGGGGGTGACATTTCCCACCGCCAGTGCGGCTGTCAAAGTCCTGCAAAGCGTTGACGTCCTTGTCGGTACCGAGAATCAGAAACGGAACCAGCAGTTCAGCTACAAGCAATACACCGAACTGCTGCAGCGCTAGGGAGGTAGGCGCAGCCCGCGCATCGAAGTGAAGACGTTGAATCTCCCCCTAATGCGTACCCAGGCGGATCAACGATCCCCCATCACACGCTCGTCCCAACCGCCAGGGCACGCATCTTCGATGGCCTGACGGCACGCCCGGCCACGCACTCTCACTCGATGTTCTGCACCTGTTCGCGGATCTGGTCGATCAGCACCTTCAGCTCCACCGCCGCATTGGACGTACGGCTGTCCACCGACTTCGAGCCCAGCGTGTTGGCTTCGCGGTTGAACTCCTGCAGCAGGAAGTCCAGGCGGCGGCCGACCGGCTCACGCTGCTTGAGCACGCGGCGGATCTCGACGATGTGGCTGCCGAGGCGATCCAGTTCCTCATCCACATCCAGCTTCTGCAGCCACAGCACCAACTCCTGCTCGGCGCGGCCGGGGTCGACCGGATGCGGCAGGTCAGCCAGGCGGGCGGCCAGCTTGGCGCGCTGGCCGTCGCGAATGGCCGGAATCAGCGTGCGCACTTCGGTGGCGATGCGTTCGATGCCGTCCACGCGCTCGCTGATGGCAGCGGACAACTTGCCGCCTTCACGTTCACGGGCTTCGACGAAACCGTCCAGCACCTGGTCCAGCAGCGCAAGGGCCTCGGCCTGCAGCGCGGCAGCATCGGTGGCCTCGCCGCGGGTGACGCCCGGCAGCTGCAGCAGATCGGTGAAGCTGACCTGCAGGTTGGGGAAATCGGAGGTCAGGCGGTGCGCCAGGCGACCCAGCTGGCCCAGCAGGGCCTCGTCCACCTGCAGGTTGGCGGCGGCTTCCGGCGCGCGCAGGCGCATCACCAGATCCAGCTTGCCACGGCTCAGGCGCGCGGCAATGCGCTCGCGCAGCTGCGGTTCCAATGCCCGCAGTTCATCGGGCAGGCGCGTGCCGACCTCCAGGAAGCGGTGGTTGACCGAGCGCAGCTCGCAGCCCAGCGTGCCCCACGGGGTGACCCGCTCGCCGCCGGCATAGGCGGTCATGCTTCGAATCATGGAATGTGTCCGGTGCGTGCAAAGGGGGAATGGTACCCTAGCGCCCTCACCAGAGCCCCCTTGCCCGCCCCGTGAAGGCCGCGGGCGTGGCGGCGTACTCCCTCGCCATTACGGAACCCGCACCATGTCCGATTCCCGCCCCAGCGGCCGCCAGCCCGACCAGCTCCGTCCGGTCGTCATCCAACGCGGCTTCACCCGCCACGCCGAAGGTTCGGTGCTGGTCTGCTTCGGTGAAACCCGTGTGCTGTGCACCGCCAGCGTCGAGAACCGCGTGCCGGGCTTCCTGCGTGGCAAGGGCGAGGGCTGGGTGACCGCCGAGTACGGCATGCTGCCGCGTGCCACCCACACCCGCAGCGACCGCGAAGCCGCACGCGGCAAGCAGGGCGGTCGCACCCTGGAGATCCAGCGCCTGATCGGCCGCAGCCTGCGTGCCTGCGTGGACCGCAATGCACTGGGCGAGCGCACCATCACCCTCGACTGCGACGTGCTGCAGGCCGACGGTGGCACCCGCACCGCTGCCATCACCGGCGCCTACGTGGCCCTGGTCGATGCGGTGAACGTGCTGATGAAGCGTGGCGACATCAAGCGCAACCCGATCCTGGGCGCCGTGGCAGCGGTGTCGGTGGGCGTCTACCGCGGCACCCCGGTGCTGGACCTGGACTACGCCGAAGACAGCGACTGCGACACCGACATGAACGTGGTGATGAACGACGGCGGTGGCTTCATCGAACTGCAGGGCACCGCCGAAGGCCATGCCTTCCGTCGCGACGAATTGGATGCGCTGCTGGGCCTGGCCGAGAAGGGCGTGGCCGAACTGCTGGCCGCACAGCAGGCAGCGCTGTCGGCATGAGCCGGCGCATCGCCCTGACCACGCTGGTGGTGGCCGACTACGACGAAGCCATTGCCTGGTACACCGGCAAGCTCGGCTTCGCGCTGCTGGATGACATCGACCAGGGCCACAAGCGCTGGGTGGTGGTCGGCCCGACCGACGGCAGCGCTGCCGCACTGCTGCTGGCACGCGCCAGCGACGACGAGCAGCGCAGCCGCATCGGCAACCAGACCGGTGGCCGCGTCGCCTTCTTCCTCAACACCGACGACTTCCACCGCGACCACGCAGCGATGCTGGCCGCCGGGGTAGAGTTCCTGGAAGCGCCGCGCGAAGAACCCTATGCAACGGTGGCGGTGTTCCGCGATCTGTACGGCAACACCTGGGACCTGCTGGAGCCCCGTCAATGAAGCAACTGGTACTGGCCAGCCACAACGCTGGCAAGCTGGTGGAAATGCAGGAGATCCTCGCCGATCTGCCGCTGCAGATCACCTCGGCCGCCGAGCTGGGCCTGGGCGACGTGGAAGAGACCGGCCTGACCTTCGTCGAGAACGCGCTGCTGAAGGCGCGCGCGGCCTCCGAAGCGACCGGCCTGCCGGCGCTGGCCGATGATTCGGGCCTGATCGTCGATGCCCTCGGCGGTGCACCAGGCCTGTACAGCGCGCGCTATGCCGGCCATCCGACCAACGCTGCGGCCAACAACGCCAAGCTGCTGGAGGCGATGGCCGACATTCCCGATGGCCAGCGCGACGCCCGCTTCTATGCGGTGATCGTGCTGCTGCGCCACGCCACCGATCCGCAGCCGCTGATCTGCGAAGGTCGCTGGGAGGGGCAGATCATCCGCGAACTGCGTGGAACGAATGGTTTCGGCTACAACCCGGTGTTCCTGGATACCACCCACGGCCTGACCGCCGCGGAGATGGAGCCGGCACTGAAGAACGCCATCAGCCACCGTGCCCTCGCCCTGCAACAGCTCAAGCAGCAGCTGGCGACGCTGTACTGACGCCACCCGATCGAACCAGGGAAGCCGGCCAGCGGCCGGCACTACCGAAGAAGCCCATGCCGCACGCCCACGACCACTGCAACCACCTGCCCGGCGAAGCCTGCTCCGCTGACCACGACAGCCCGCCGCGACTGGTGCCACCGCCGCTGTCGCTGTACGTGCACCTGCCGTGGTGCGTGCGCAAATGCCCGTACTGCGATTTCAATTCGCACCAGGCCAAGGGCGAGCTGCCGTTCGATGCCTACATCGATGCGCTGCTGCGCGACCTCGACCAGGACCTGCCGCTGGTCTGGGGCCGGGTGGTGCACAGCGTGTTCTTCGGTGGTGGTACGCCCAGCCTGTTCCCGCCGGAAGCGATCGACCGCTTCCTGCAGCAGGCCAGCGCACGCCTGCGCTTCGCGCCCAATGCCGAAATCACCCTGGAAACCAACCCGGGCACCGCCGAACACGGCCGCTTCGACCGCTATCGCGCAGCCGGCGTGAACCGCCTCAGCTTCGGCATCCAGAGTTTCGACGATGCGATGCTCAAGCGCCTGGGCCGCATCCACGACAGTGGCGAGGCCGAGCGCGCGGTGAAAATGGCGCAGGACGCGGGCTATGACAACTTCAACATCGACCTGATGTACGCACTGCCGGAACAGACCCTGGCCGGTGCCGAGGCTGATCTGGAACGCGCGTTCGCGCTGCAGCCGGCGCACATCTCGCACTACCAGCTGACCCTGGAACCGAACACGGTGTTCTTCGCGCGGCCGCCGCAGGGCATTCCCGATGAAGACAACGCCTGGGACATGCAGGAGCACTGCCAGGCGCTCCTGGCGCAGGCCGGTTTCGGCCAGTACGAAGTCAGTGCCTACGCCCGCCCCGGCCGGCAGAGCGCGCACAACCTGAACTACTGGCGCTTTGGCGACTATCTCGGCATCGGTGCCGGCGCGCACGGCAAGATCAGCTCCGGTGCAGAGGAACACGTGCTGCGGCGTTGGAAACTGAAGCATCCGCAGGCCTACCTGGACAGCGCTGGCACGCCAGCCTCGTTCGGCGGTGACGAGGTGATCGCACCCGAGCGCCTGCCGTTCGAGTACATGCTGAATCTGCTGCGCCTGCATGAAGGCTTTGGCCTGCGCGATTTCGAGTCGCGCACCGGGCTGCCGCGCAACGTGCTTGATGCACCGCTGGCCGAGGCCGTGCAGCGCGGTTGGCTGGACGTGACGGATGGCCATGTGCAGCCGACCGAGCTGGGCCGTCGTTTCACCAACGATGTGGTGAGCCTGTTCCTGGAGGAATGATCCCTTCCGCCGTAACGGGTAGTGCCGGCCGCTGGCCGGCAATCCGATAAAGACAGAGTTGCCGGCCAGCGGCCGGCACTACCGTTCATCCACCGGGCATGGCCCGGCGAACAAGGTGCACATTCACCCTAAAGTAGCGCCGACAGCGGCCGACACGGTAGATTCACCAGATCGATCCGCGGGAATCCGGGTACCGCCTGCCGATGTCAGCTGTCTTTTCCATCACTCCTGCCGACAAGAACCGCCTGGCCGCCAGCGACCTGCCACCGCGGGTGCGCGAACTGCTGGGCGCGTTGATCGGCCTGTGCCGGCAAACGCTGGCCGCGCCGCTGATCCTGACCGTCGAAGCGCTGGAGCAGACCCTGCTGCACGACGCCGACCGCGCGCGCAATCCGCAGCAGCAGTCCGAACTGATGGCCCAGCGCGGCCAGCTGCACACCTTCTCCGGTCACTTCGCCGACCGCATGCTTGATGCCGTTGCCGAAGCACTGGCACGCCTGCGCGAGCCGGCTGCCGCCGCCACGAGCAGCACGGCTCCACCACCGCTGCCCGGCATGCTGGGGCTGTCGCTGGTGGCCGAGCATGACGTCGACCGCGACCTGCTGCTGACCGAGATGGTGCGGCGGGAAACCCTGCGCTCGACCAACACGCTGAACCTGCTGGGCCAACGACTGGGCGTGCTTGCCGCAGCGCCGGCTTTCGAAGCCGACACACTGCCACTGGCGCCGCAGGCGCTGTGCGCGATGGTGCGCAGACTGGCCGAACAGGATGCGCTGGGCGCCGAGGTGCAGCTGGCGCTGTACCGCAGCTTTGAACGGCAGGTGCTGGAGCGGCTGGGTGATGTACTTGACCGCGCCAATGCACTGCTGGCCCAGCACGGCGTGCTGCCGGGGCTGGTCTACACCCCCTATCTGGCGCGTTCCTCGAGCACGCGGCGGATCATCACCCAGTCGGTGGGTGGCGGCCGCACCACGCAGCCCGCAAAACGCGCCGCTGCGCCACTGACCGGCTGGAACGGTTCGGCCCCCTCGGGCTCCTGGTCGAGCCTGGTGCAGGACGCCTTCAACGAGGGCGGCGCTGCCGGCCCCGCCACCACGCCTGGATTGACCACGTCCACCGGCAGCGCACTGCATGAGCTGTTGCAGCAGGCACGCCATGCCAGCGCCGCACCCGCGGACAGCGGCGCCGTACCCAGCGCTGCGGTGGACGCCATACTCGCGCGCCTGCAGGCCCAGTCCAGTGCCGCCACCGGCGTGGCCGACCTGCAGGCCGCCGTCGTCGCCCAGCTGCGCAGCGAGCACGGCGCGCAGGCCCAGCTCGGCAGCCACGACCGCGACAACCTCGACCTGCTGCGCCTGTTGATGCAGCAGGTGCAACAGCAACAGCGCCCCGACCCGGTGCCCGCCGCATTGCTGGCGCGCCTGCAGGTACCGCTGGCGCGTGCTGCGATGGCCGACCCGGGCTTCTTCGTACGCGACGAACATCCCGCGCGCGAGCTGCTCAACCAGATCGCCGAGGTCGGCGCCAACTGGCTGGGCGACGATGATGTCGACCCGCAGCTGCTGCAGCGCATGGCGCAGAGCGTGCAGGGCCTGCTCGGCCAGGATGCACGCGCGCCGGAAGCCTTCGCCGCTGCCAATGAAGATGTGCAGCAGCACCAGCGTGCCGCCGCGCATCGTGCCGAACTGGCCGAACGCCGTCACGTGGAAGCTGCACGCGGCAAGGAACGGCTGGAACTGGCCCGGCGCCAGGCCAGCGCCCGCATCGATCAGTGCTGCGATGCGCAGGAGCCACAGCGCTTCGTGCAGACCCTGTTGCGCCAGGCCTGGGCCGATGCCCTGACCCTGACCCGGCTTCGCCATGGCGACGACTCACCACAGTGGCAGGAGCGCCTGCAGCAGACCGAGCGCATCGCAGCGGTGACCGCACAGCCGGTAGATACCGCTGTCGGCACCGATACGGTGCTGGCCGCCGAGGTCGAAGCAGCCTTGCTGCAGGTTGGCTACCACGCCGAGGAAGCCGCTGCCGTCGCCCGCCGCCTGGCCACGCCCGGTGGCGAGGATGACAGCACCTCGCGTACCGAACTCAGCGCCCGCCTGAAGGCACGCGCGCGCCTGGGTGAACATGCCGGCACGACCGCCGGTACCGCTGCCGACGCACCGCGCAGCGATTCCGAAGAAGCGGCGTACCAGCAACTGTCGACGCTGCCGTTCGGCAGCTGGTTCGATATCGACAACGACGACGGCACCCTTCGCCGCCAGCGACTGTCCTGGTACAGCCTGCTGACTGGCCACGCGTTGCTGGTCAACGCACGCGGGCAGAAGATCGCCGATACCGACCTGGATACGTTGGCCCGGCAGATCAGCGCTGGCCATGCGCAACTGGTCACCGAGGACAAGGGCCGGCTGGTCGACCGCGCCTGGCAGGCCAGCCTTGGCGCATTGCGCACATTGGCCGGTGATCGCACGCAGGAGACCCACGCATGAAACCCGTCCCGCCGCAGGACACGCGCCGCGCACCGCGCCGCCAGGTCTCGGACCTGGTGCCGGTCACCGACCAGATGCGCGAATGCGTGGTCGGCCGCCTCGGCAATGTCTCCGAGACCGGCATGCTGATGCTGGCCAGCGCCCCGCTGCGCGAAGATGCGCTGTACCAGCTGCGCTTCCCGCTGCCGATGGGTGATGGCCGCCAGGAAGCGATCGATGTCGGCGTGCATCTGCTGTGGAGCGAGCCGGCGCACGTACCTGGACAGAGCTGGACCGGCTTCCGCTTCCTGACCCTGTCACGTGAACATCGGCAGCTGCTGCGCCAGTGGGTGGGCGAGGACAGCGACGAGGGACCGCTTTCGACGGCCTGAGTGCCGGTTCCGGCACAGCGGTTTTTCGCGGTATGCGGCAGAATCTAGGGCCGTTTTCCGTGTCGAGCCACCGCAATGATCCAGCAAGACCCCGGCGCCCTGTATTCCGACCACCTGGCCGTGCTGTTCCGACGCGCCGAACAGGCACTGGCCCGCGGCGGCTTCGACCATCTGGTGGTGCCCAGCGGTACCCTGCACTACCAGGTGTTCGACGACCGCGACTACCCGTACGCGGTGAACCCGCAGTTCAAGGCCTGGCTGCCGCTGACCCGCGTGCCCAACAGCTGGATCGTGTTCACCCCGGGCAAGCGCCCGGCGGTGATTTTCCACCAGCCCTTCGACTACTGGCACGTGGTGCCGGACGCACCCAGCGGCTGGTGGGTGGAGCACTTCGACATCCACATCATCCGCAAGCCCGAAGAGGCGCTGGCGCTGCTGCCGGCCGATCCGTCGCGCTGCGCGATCCTCGGCGAGCCGCAGAGCGCGCTGGGCAGTTATGTGCCGAACAACCCGGCACCGGTGGTGAACTACCTGGAATGGCACCGCGGCAGCAAGACGCCGTATGAAATCGCGTTGATGCGCCAGGCGCAGGTGCTGGGCGTGCGCGGCCATCGCGCCGCCGAGGCCGCATTCCGCAACGGCGCCGACGAGTTCAGCATCCACATGGCGTACTGCCAGGCCGTGGGCCAGGATGCCACCGAGCTGCCGTACGGCAACATCGTGGCGCTGAACGAACACGCCGCCGTGCTGCATTACACCGAGCTGGGCCGCAAGGCGCCGCAGCCGCTGCGCAGCTTCCTGATCGATGCCGGCGCCAGCGCGTACGGCTACGCCAGCGACATCACCCGTACCTACGCCGCGCACGGTCACGATGAATTCGCGGCGATGATCGCTGCCGTCGATGCCGCGCAGCAGCAGATGTGCGCGGCGGTGCGCCCGGGCTTCGACTACAAGCAGCTGCACGTGGACGCGCACCTTTCGCTGATGGGCGTACTGAAGGACTTCGGCGTGATCAAGGTGTCGCCGCAGACCGCACTGGAGACCGGCGTCAGCGCCGCGTTCTTCCCGCACGGCATCGGCCACCTGATCGGCCTGCAGGTGCACGACGTGGCCGGCTTCGCGGCCAGCGACGAAGGTGGCCGCATCGAGCGCCCGGCCGGCCATCCGTACCTGCGCCTGACCCGCGTGCTGGAACCGGGCATGGTGGTGACCATCGAACCCGGCCTGTACTTCATCGACATGCTGTTGAATGAAGTGAAGGACGCCGGTCATGGCGATGCGATCAACTGGGACCGCATGGACTTCTTCCGTCCGTATGGCGGCATCCGCATCGAAGACGAAGTGCTGTGCACCGAGGGCGAGGCGGACAATCTGACGCGACCGGTGTTTGCGGCGGCGAACGGCTGAGTCCCTCGTGGTTGGTCGCGGAAATCAGAAGCCGCGCTTGGCCGGGCGAGGTGGGTTTGCAGGACACGCCGTAAACCCATCCATGGGGGCTCGATGGCGCCATCCATGGCGCCAACGGTCCTGCAAACCCACCCCGCCCGGCCTTTGACAGTTTCCTGCGCGCGTTCAACCACGGAAAAGAAAAAAGAAAAGCAGAAGCGGGTCGCTCGCTGCGCTCGCTCTGTGTCGACCAAGGTCGACACCTACCAACAGCCGCGCGTTCCAACGGCCGCAGTCGCCAGTAGATCCACGCCATGCGTGGAGGATTCATTCGATATCTGACAGATGTGCCGACCAACGGTCGGCACCCACCAACAGCCGCGTGAACCTGTCGAAGGCGGGGCACGGTGGGTTTACGGGGTGTGAGCCGCATGGATGCGGCGACCAAGCCTCCAGGGATGGATTCACGGCGTCCCCGCAAACCCACAGTGCCCCGCCATCCCACGGATAGCCCGCTTTGGCCTTGGCTTTGGCTGTTGCCTCTGCGGGTGCAGGGCTGCAAGCCCTGCCGAAACCCCTTACCCCGCCATCACCGCTTCGATCTCGTCGGCACTGCGCGCCAGGCCGTCGGTCAGCACGCGATGGCCGTCGTCGGTGATCAACACATCATCCTCGGTGCGGATGCCAATACCGCGCCAGCGCGGTTCCACCGTCGTGTCGTCCACGCCGATGTACAGCCCCGGCTCGATGGTGAAGGCCATGCCCGGCTCCAGCAGGCGCGAATCGCCGGCCAGGCGGTAGTCGCCCACGTCGTGCACGTCCATGCCGATCCAGTGCCCGGTCTTGTGCCGGTAGAAGCGCTGGTACAGGCCCTCGGACAGGTTCTTTTCCAGCGTGCCCTTCAGCAGGCCCAGCCGCAGCAGGCCTTCGGTCAGGGTCTGCACCGCCGCCAGGTGACCCATCTCGTAGGCCACGCCCGGCTTGGCCTGGGCCAGTGCCGCGGCCTGTGCATCACCGACCAGGTCGTGCAGCGCGCGCTGTTCGGCACTGAAACGGCCGTTCACCGGGAACGTGCGGGTGATGTCGCTGGCATAGCCACGGTACTCGGCACCGGCATCGATCAGCACCAGCTCGCCGTCACGCGAACGTGCGTTGTTGTCGCGGTAATGCAGGATGCAACCGTTGCGGCCGGCACCGACAATGCTGCAGTACGCCGGCACCGCATCGCTGGCACGGAACACCCGCTCCAGTTCGGCCTGCAGTTCGTACTCGTGGATGCCCGCCTTCGCTGCCTTCATCGCCGCCAGATGTGCGCGCACGCTGATCTGCGCGGCGTGGTGCATCAGCGCCACTTCCGAACCGGACTTGAACAGGCGCTGCTCATGCAGCAGATGGCCCAGCTCCAGGAACTCATGTGGCGGCTGCGCACCGTGGCGCACCTGCGAACGAACGCGGTTGACCCAGCCGATCAGCTTCAGGTCGAAGTCGGCATCGCGGCCGAAGTGGTAGTAGACGCGCGAACGCCCTTCCAGCAGGCCCGGCAGGATCTCGTCCAGATCATCGATCGGATAGGCATCGTCCATGCCGTACTGCGCCACCGCGCCTTCCTGGCCGGCACGCCCACCGTCCCAGGCTTCGCGCTCGGCGTCGCGCTCGCGGCAGAACAGGATCGCCTCGCCGTGGCGACGGCCGGGAATCAGCACCAGCACCGCTTCCGGTTCCGGGAAGCCGCTCAGGTACTGGAAATCCGAATCCTGCCGGAACGGGTAATGGGTATCCAGGCTGCGCACCTTCTCGGCTGCGGCGGGCAGCACCAGGATCGCGTCCTCGCCGGCCATGTCCATCAGCTGGCGGCGGCGACGCTTGTACTCGCCGGCCGCGATGCCGGTGCGCTGCTTGATATCCATCAGTTCAGGCGCTGCCGATGGCGCGAGGCCAGCACCACGTCACCGTGCAGCAACAGCACCGCCACGCGGATGAACTCCTCGATCTCCGACAGTGCTTCGTCGTCATCGTCACCACCGGCCTCGAAATCCTCGCTGGAGGCGCGGGCCAGGCTGGCCATGTCGTTCAGCGCTTCCTCGCCCTCTTCGGACAGCGCCGGGCGATGGCCACCACTGCCCAGGCCGAAGCCGCCGAGGAAGCTGCGGGTCCAGGCGAACATGGCATCGGCCTGCGCGGCCACGTCGTCGTTGTCGGTCAGCAGCAGCTCGAAGGCGAAGTCGCGGTCTTCCAGCTGCTTGATGGTGACCTGCAGCAGCTGTGCCAGCACGCTGTCGGCGGCCACCGGCGGCAGGTTGTCGTCGGCCAGCACGCGCGCCGGCCAGTCGTTGCCAGGGGCGCCGCCGGCGGCCAGCCAGCCGCACAGTGCGCCGTGCAGCTCGGCAGCGGTGGCGCCCAGGCCCAGTTCCTGGCTGGCGCGGGAAACGTCGTCGACGGAGGGAAGTTCGGTCATCGTGCGGCTCGTTCGGATAAGGAAACCAGGAGCGCGCACGCGCGCGCCCGTGAGACCGCCTAGTGTAGCAACCCAACGGCCTCCTCCCCGTGGCCGCCGGGCCTTGCTGCGACAGCGCTTGACCGCCCTTGCCCCGCTTGCCTATCGTGCCCGCATGGAACCCGCCGATCCCCTTGCCCAGCTGCAGGACTTCGCCGCCCGCGTGGAAGCGTTGCTTGAACGCAACCAGCGGCTGGCCGAGGAGAACCGCAGCCTGCGCCATCAGCAGGAACAACTGGTGGCCGAGCGCTCCACGCTGCTGGCCAAGAACGAACAGGCGCGCTCGCGGGTGGAAGCAATGATCAGCCGGCTCAAATCCCTGGAGCAGCACACATGAGCGCCGAACCGGTCAGTGTCCGCATCCTCGATCGTGAATACACCGTGGGTGTCGGCGGCGATGAACGCGACAGCCTGATGGCCGCCGCGCGCCTGCTCGATGCACGCATGCGCGAGATCCGAGGCAGCAACCGCATGGCCGCGGTGGACCGCATTGCGGTGCTGGCCGCGTTGAACCTGGCCCACGAACTGCAGCTGCTGCGCGACGAAAACGCCCGCCAGGCGGTGGCGCTGCAGCAGACGCTGGCCGACCTGAACCGGCGTCTGGACCGCGCGATCGACGGCACCCCATAGAAAAAGGGGACGGAGGGGATTAAGGCGCATTCGCCCCTTCTGTGCTGGAAACGTCTTAATCCCCTCCGTCCCCTTTTCTCATATCTGAATTGGCACGGACTGTTGCCGACGAACGGCCTATCCAGATCCTGCGTGCTGGCTATAATGGCCACGCGTTCTCTGCGGTACTCGACGGCATGTGCAAACATTCGCCTTGTCCCTTAAGAACGACACCGGGAGCGCGACAGCGCCGGGAGTGCAGGTCCGCCTTGTAGCGGGAAGCCCGATGGTTCTCCAGCGTTCCCACTTGAGCCCCCGGGTTCAAGGTCGTTTCGCATGCATCGACATTGCGGAGAATGCAATATTCCAGCAAGGGCGGCGTCTTCGGGCGTCGCCCTTGTTCTTTCCGGCACAATGACGGCTGATCCTTGCCGCACGCTGCCATGACCGACCCGCGCCAGGCCCTGCGCCACGACCTGCGGCAACGCCGCCGCGACCTTTCCGCCGCTGAGCGCATTGCCGCCGCCGAATCCCTCGCCGATGCCCTGCTGGCCCTGCCCTTCGCCCCGCGCAAAGGTGCCGTGGCCGGCTACTGGGCGCTGGATGGCGAAATCGCCCTGCACCGCTGGCAACTGCAGCTGCCCGAAGGACTCACCTACTGCCTGCCGGTACTGGCCGGCGACGTACTGCGCTTCGCGCCGTGGCGGCCCGGGCAACCGCTGACCAGCAACCGTTACGGGATCCCCGAGCCGGATGTGGCCGTGGAAGACACCCTGGAACCAACGCAGATGGCGCTGGTGGTGACCCCGCTGGTGGGCTTCGACACACAGTGCCGGCGGCTGGGCATGGGGGGCGGCTGGTATGATCGCAGCTTCGCCTTCCGCCACGACCGGCCGGCGCCGCCCTGGCTGGTCGGCGCTGCGTTCGCGGTGCAGCAGGTCGAGTCCTTGCCGGTGGCGTCGTGGGACGTGCCGGTGGATGCGATCTGCACCGAAGACGGCCCCCTGTTCCCCTCCGCTGCCCCCGTGAACGCATGACCGCCCGCAAGCGCTACTGGCTGATGAAGTCCGAACCGGACGCCTTCTCCATCGATGACCTGGCCAAGATCAAGGTCGAACCCTGGAACGGGGTGCGCAACTATCAGGCGCGCAACTTCATGCGCGATGGCATGCAGGTGGGCGACGGCATCCTGTTCTACCACTCCAATACCAAGGTGCCGGGCATCGTCGGCCTGGCCACGGTGGCCAGCCCAGCCTACCCGGACGACACCCAGTTCGACCCCAAATCCGACTACCACGACCCCAAGAGCACGCGCGAAAACCCGCGCTGGATGCTGGTGGACGTGGCCTTCGACCGCAAGCTCAAGCAGGTGATCGCGCTGGACGAGATCAAGCTGCACGCCGAAGAGCTCGGCGAAGGCTTCCCGCTGGTTGCCAAGGGCAACCGCCTGTCGGTGTTCCCGGTGACCGCCGCGCAGTGGAAGCTGCTGCTGTCGCTGGAAAAGAAATCCTGATTCCTTGCCTGAGAGTTCTCCCATGTCCGAAGCCAAGCGCCTGGCCGCCGAGAAAGCCATCGAGTACGTTGAAGACGGCATGATCGTCGGCGTCGGTACCGGTTCCACCGTGGCCTATTTCATCGATGCCCTGGCCCGCATCCAGCACCGTATCAAGGGCGCCGTGTCCAGCTCCGAACAGAGCACCGCGCGCCTGAAGCAGCACGGCATCGAGGTGATCGAGCTGAACCACAGCGGCAACCTGTCGCTGTACGTGGACGGCGCCGATGAGTGCGATGCCAACAAGTGCCTGATCAAGGGTGGCGGCGCCGCACTGACCCGCGAGAAGATCATCGCCGAGGCCAGCGAGCGCTTCATCTGCATCGTCGACCCGAGCAAGCAGGTGCCGGTGCTGGGCAAATTCCCGCTGCCGGTGGAAGTGATCCCGATGGCGCGCAGCCTGGTCGCCCGCCAGATCCGCGACATGACCGGCGGCCAGCCGACCTGGCGCGAAGGCGTGGTGACCGACAACGGCAACCAGATCCTGGACATCCACAACCTGCAGATCACCGACCCGGAAAAGCTGGAGCGCGAGCTCAACCAGCTGCCGGGTGTGGTCTGTGTCGGCCTGTTCGCGCGCCGTCGCGCCGACGTGGTGATCGTCGGTGGCGAGCCGCCGGTCGTGCTCTGACCTTTGCAAGGATCCTGACGATGTCGCTGTTGCGTTCGCTGCTGATGCTTCCGCTGCTGGCCCTGGCCGGCTGTGCCACCGATGCGGCCCGCCACTGGGTCGAGCTGGATGGCGCCCGCTACCAGGTGGAGCTGGCCACCAACGATGAAACCCGCGCGCGCGGGTTGATGTTCCGCGACCAGATGGCCGCCGATCACGGCATGCTGTTCATCCACGACCGCGAGGAAATGCAGGCGTACTGGATGAAGAACACCAAGCTTGCGCTGGACATCCTGTACTTCGACAGCCAGCGCAAGCTGGTCAGCCAGCAGCGCGATGTGCCGCCGTGCTCGGCCGGCGACATGTGCCCGCCCTACCCCAGCGGTGGACCGGCGCGCTATGTGCTGGAGCTCAACGCCGGCCAGGCCGAGAAGCTCAAGCTGAAGGACGGCACCGAGCTGACCTTCGGCCCGGGCATCGAAAAGTAAACGATGCGGCCGGCCAGCGGCCGGCACCCGCGATAGTGCCGGCCACTGGCCGGCAACCCTGCAGGGGTCAGATCCCTTTCGCACGCGAAAGGGATCTGACCCCTGACTTTTTCACGCGACACCGCTTGAAACCGCCTGCAATTGCCGCCAGTCTGTGGTCATGCAGGACCGGATCTCACTCCCCGACTGGGATGCACTGGCCGACCTCGAAGACGAGGCGCTGCCACTGTTGCCGACCGCGCTGCTGATCGCGCGCGATGAATACCCCGATCTGCAGCCGTCCACGTACGACGCGCTGATCCAGAGCCACGTCGACCACCTCCGCTCGGAAGTGGACAGCATCGATAACAGCCCGCTGAAGATGGCGGCAATCAACCGCCACCTGTTCGACGAGCTGGGCTACAGCGGCGACCACGACGAGTACTACGACCCGCGCAACAGCTACCTCAACCAGGTATTCGAGCGCCGCCTGGGCAACCCGATCTCGCTGGCACTGGTACAGATGGAAGTCGCGCGCCGGCTGGGAATCCCGCTCGACGGCGTGTCCTTCCCCGGCCACTTCCTGGTGCGCCTGCCGGTGGACGACGGCGTGCTGGTGATGGACCCGTTCAATGGCGGCCGCCCGCTGGACGTGGACGAACTGCGCGAGCGGGCCAAGTCACACCTGGGCGGGCAGATGCCCGACGACCAGGTGCTGGCGCAGATCCTCGACCCGGCCCCTGCGCGCGCAATCCTGATGCGGATGCTGCGCAACCTGCACGGCGTGTATGCCGAAGCGGGCGAATGGGACCGCGCTGCACGCAGTGCCGACCGCCTGCTGAAACTGGCCCCGGAGCAGGACGACGCCCTGCGCGACCGTGGCCTGGCCTACCTGCAGCTGGAGTATCTGGCCGGTGCCCGCCATGACCTGGGGCAGTACCTGAAGCGCAATCCCGAGGCCAGCGATGCGCAGTGGCTGCGCGAGAAGCTGATCGACCTGGGTGGACCGGTGCCGCGGCTGCATTGAGGATGTCGGTGTGTGGACCAACGGTCCACACCCACCGGATGGGCCGGGTGGCCCACCAATCAATCGACCTCGACCATCTCGAAATCGGCCTTGGTCACGCCGCAATCCGGGCAGGTCCAGGTCTCGGGAATGTCTTCCCAGCGCGTCCCCGGCGCGATGCCCTCCTCCGGCAAGCCTTCCGCTTCGCTGTAAAGGAAGCCGCAGACCACGCACATCCAGGTGCGCAAGGTGGTGGGGGTGGCATCGCTCATCGGATAATCAGGACTGGATTCACGGGCCGCCATTGTCCCATCGCGGTCCACTCACCGGTAGCCATCGATGACTTCTGCTTCCCCGGCGCCCCGCGGCGTCTACCTGATCACCCCGGACGAGCCCGATACCGCGCGCCTGCTGGACCGCACCGCGCCGCTGCTGGCCGCCGGCGCCACCTGGCTGCAGTACCGCAACAAGACCGCCAGTGACGCGCTGCGGCGCGAGCAGGCCACCGCCCTGCAGGCGCTGTGCGCGGAACACGGCGTGCCGCTGATCGTCAACGACGACCCGGCGCTGGCCAAGGCGGTCGGCGCCGCCGGCGTGCATCTGGGCGGCACCGATGGCGACATCCCCAGCGCGCGCGCCCTGCTCGGCGCGGATGCCATCATCGGCGCGTCCTGCTACGACCAGCTGGCCAATGCCGAACAGGCCGTGGCCGCCGGCGCCAGCTACGTGGCCTTCGGCGCATTCTTCCCGACCACCACCAAGATCACTACCAGCCGCGCCCATACCGACCTGCTGCGGCAAAGCGCCGCACTGGGCGTGCCGCGGGTGGCGATCGGCGGCCTGACGCCGGACAATGTCGGTCCCATCATCGACGCCGGCGCCGATCTGGTCGCCGTGGTCAGCAGCGTGTTCGCCGCCGAAGACCCGGTGGCGACCCAGCGTGCCTACCTCGCCCAGTTCGCGTAATGCCCAGGAAAGCCCCATGAACCACGACCAGTCCCACGCCCTATTCTCCCGCGCCCAGCAACTGCTGCCGGGCGGCGTCAATTCGCCGGTGCGCGCGTTCAAGTCGGTCGGCGGCGAGCCGTTCTTCGTCGAGCGCGCCGACGGTGCCTACCTGTATGACGTCGACGGCAATCGCTACATCGACTACGTCGGCTCCTGGGGTCCGATGATCGTCGGCCACAACCACACGGCGGTGCGCCAGGCGGTGAAGAAGGCGATCGACAATGGCCTGTCCTTCGGTGCGCCCTGCGCGGCCGAAGTGACCATGGCCGAGACCATCACCCGCCTGGTGCCGTCGTGCGAGATGGTGCGCATGGTCAACTCCGGCACCGAGGCTACGTTGTCGGCCATCCGCCTGGCGCGCGGTACCACCGGCCGCAACCGCATCGTCAAGTTCGAAGGCTGCTACCACGGCCACGGCGACTCGTTCCTGGTCAAGGCCGGCAGCGGCATGCTGACCCTGGGCGTGCCGACCTCGCCCGGCGTGCCGGCCGGCCTGAGCGAACTGACCCTGACCCTGCCCTACAACGACTTCGAAGCGGCCACCGCGCTGTTCGAGCAGCAGGGCGACGACATCGCCGGCCTGATCATCGAACCGGTGGTTGGCAATGCCAACTGCATCCCGCCGCGCGACGGCTACCTGCAGCACCTGCGCGAACTGTGCACGAAGCACGGCACGCTGCTGATCTTCGACGAAGTGATGACCGGCTTCCGCGTCGCCCTCGGCGGTGCACAGGCGCATTACGGCATCACCCCGGACCTGACCACCTTCGGCAAGATCATCGGCGGCGGCATGCCGGTGGGCGCCTATGGCGGCCGCCGCGAACTGATGCAGCAGATCGCACCGGCCGGCCCGATCTACCAGGCTGGCACGCTGAGCGGCAATCCAGTTGCGATGGCCGCCGGCCTGGCGATGCTGGAACTGATCCAGCAGCCGGGCTTCCACGCCGACCTGGCCGAGCGCACCGCGCGCCTGTGTGCCGGCCTGGAAGCGGCCGCCGCCGAAGCCGGCGTGGTCGTGACCACCACCTGTGTGGGTGCGATGTTCGGGCTGTTCTTCACCAGTGAGAAGGTGGAGACCTATGCGCAGGCCACCGCCTGTGACATTCCGGCGTTCAACCGCTTCTTCCACGCGATGCTGGACCAGGGCGTGTTCCTGGCGCCGTCGGCGTACGAGGCCGGCTTCCTGTCCAGTGCACACGATGACGCCGTGATCGAGGCCACGCTGGCCGCCGCACGCGTGGCGTTCAAGGCCGCCAAGGGCTGAGCCCGCTCTGCACGAAAAAGGGGACGGAGGGGATTAAGTCGTTTGTGCACAAACGACTTAATCCCCTCCGTCCCCTTTTTCCAAGAACGCAGTCGAGCATGGCTCGACTCTACACAGGGCATCAACCGAAGACGAACTTGCCCTTCATCATCGCGAAGTGGCCGGGGAACGAGCAGAAGAAGGTGTAATCCCCACCCTTCTGCAGCCCCTGGGTAGAGAAGCGCACGCGCGTGGTTTCGCCGCCGCCGATCACCTTGGTGTGCGCCAGCACGCGCTTGTCAGCCTTCGGCAGGTAGCTGTCGGCCAGGGTCATGCGCATGCCGGCCATCGCCACCGGCTGGTAATCCGCGCTGCGGGTCAGCACCCAGTTGTGGCCCATCGCGGTAGCGGCCAGCTTGCCGGTGTGGCGCAGGGTCAGGTCGACGGCGGTGCAATCAGCGGCCACCTTGATCTCGCGGCTGCTGAAGCTCATCTGGTCGGTGCTGTCGATACTCACCGCACACACCCGCGCCATCGCCGACGGCGCCAGCATCAGCGCGCCCAGTCCCACTGCCACCATCCAAGCCTTCATCGTTGCGTCTCCTGCGGATTCAAGCGCCATTCTAGGCAGGCGCCTGCGGCCCCGTCTGCGACCGTCTGTCGCATGGCTGGTCCAGGGTTTCCCGCGTGTTCATTGCAATGGCATGCTCGGCCAATGCGGATCGACCTGTTGCTGCTGGATGTGGATGGCGTGCTGGTGCAGTACCAGCGCGCGCAGCGCGTGCTGCACCTGGCGCGGGCGCTGGATGTCGCGCCGGAAACCGTGCAGGCCGCGCTGTACGACAGCGGGCTGGAAGCCCAGCACGACTGCGGCGCACTGGATGGCCCCACCTATCTGGCGCGCCTGGGCCAACAGTTGGGCCGCACCGTTGATGTGCACACCTGGATCGCTGCGCGACAGGCCGCCAGCCATCCACAGCCCGCCGTGCTGCAGCGGCTGCAGGTGCTGCAGCTGCCACTGGCGGTGCTGACCAACAATGGCGAGCTGATGGTGCAGGCCTTGCCCACGCTGCTGCCGGAACTGTTCCCGGCACTGCAGGACCGCGTGTTCTGCAGCGCCGATTTCGGCCTGCGCAAACCCGAGTCAGCGGTGTTCCTGCGTACGCTCGATGTACTGGGCGTCGCGCCTTCGCACACGCTGTTCGTCGATGACCTGTTCGCCAACGTGCGCGGCGCACGCGCCGCCGGCCTGCACGCGGAAACCGTGCGCGATGGCAAGGGCTTGGGCAAGGTGTTGAAGCGCCATCGGATCGGATGACCCGCTGTAGAGCCGAGCCCATGCTCGGCTGCAATTGCCTGACATCACGATGAGCCGAGCATGGCCTCGGCTCTACAGGGATTCCGCGGCAGCCGGGTCAGAGCCCTCTCCGCAGGAGAGGGGTCCGACCCCAGCGGATTCAGCGCGCGGCGATGAACGCGGCAATCGCCGCGCGCAGGCGCTTGAGGCCTTCGGCCACTTCTTCGTCAGTGATGTTCAGCGACGGCACGAAGCGCAGCACGTCCGGGCCGGCCTGCAAGGTCAGCAGGCCCTGCTCGGCGGCGTGGTCGAGGATCGCACCGGCCTGGCCGGCGAAGTCCTTGCTCAGCACCGCGCCCAGCATCAGGCCACGGCCACGCACGTCGCTGAACACACCGAACTCGTCGTTGATGCGGGCGAAGCCATCCCGCAGCGCCTTCGACTGACGGCTGACGTTGGCGGCGATCTCCGCCGAGGCCAGCTTGCGCAGCGCCACGCGCGCGACGGCGGCCGCCAGCGGGTTGCCACCGAAGGTGGTGCCGTGCGCGCCGAACTGCATGGTCTCAGCCACCTTCGGGCCGGCCAGCATCGCGCCGATCGGGAAGCCGCCGCCGAGCGCCTTGGCCAGGGTGACCATGTCCGGCACCACATCGTCCTGCCAGTGCGCGAACAGGGTACCGGTGCGGCCCATGCCGGCCTGGATTTCATCCAGCACCAGCAGTGCGTTGTGCTGGTCGCACAGTTCGCGCACGCGCTTGAGGAAACCGGACTTGGCCGGCATCACGCCGCCTTCGCCCTGGATCGGCTCCAGCATCACCGCCGCCACGTCGCCAGCGGCCATCGCGGTTTCCAGCTGCACTTCATCGTTGAAATCGATGTAGCGGAAGCCACCGGGCAGCGGCTCGTAACCTTCCTGGTACTTCGGCTGGGCAGTCGCGGTCACCGCGCCCATGGTGCGGCCGTGGAAGCTGCCGCGGAAGGTGATGATGACGCGCTTGTCGGCCGGGCGGCCCTGGCTGGAGGCCCACTTGCGGACCATCTTGATCGCCACTTCGTTGGCTTCGGCGCCGGAATTGCACAGGAACACGCGCTCGGCGAAACGGCTGGCCTTCACCAGCTCCTCGGCCAGGTGCAGCGGCGGTGCACTGTAGAACACGTTGCTGGTGTGCCAGAGCTTGCCGGCCTGCTCGACCAGCGCGGCCACCAGGTCCGGATCGTTGTGGCCCAGGCCGCACACGGCGATGCCGGCAGCCAGGTCGATGAACTCACGGCCCTGGCTGTCCCACACGCGGGCGCCCTGGCCGCGCTCCAGTACCACCTGGCGGGGCTTGTAGACCGGCAGGTAATAGTGCGAAAGGGAGATCAGCGGATCGGTAGCGGCGGTCATGGCAGTCGGCAGGGTTCAGGAATCCCCATTCTCGCGCCGGAACCCCTGCGGCACAATGCGCCCATGCGACCGTTTTCCGCCCCCCAGCTGAACCCTGCCACCGAGACCGGCTGGCGCCGTCGGTGGTTCGACATCATCTACCGCCATGACAGCCGGCCGTCGCGCAATTTCGACCTGCTGCTGGTCTACGCGATCATCGCCAGCGTGCTGGTGGTGATGTTCGACAGCGTGCAGCGCTTCCACATCGCCCATGCCGATTGGCTGTACGTGCTGGAATGGGGCTTCACCGTGCTGTTCACCGCCGAATACGTGCTTCGGCTGGTGGTGGTCAAGCGCCCGCTGCGCTACGCGGTGAGCATCTGGGGCATCATCGACCTGGCCTCGATCCTGCCGACCTACCTGTCGCTGTTCATTCCCGGTGCGCAGAGCCTGCTGGTGGTGCGCGCGCTGCGCATCCTGCGCGTGTTCCGCATCCTCAAGCTGACCCGCTACATTGAAGAAAGCGGTGTACTGATGCAGTCGCTGTGGCGCAGCCGGCGCAAGATCCTGCTGTTCCTGTTCACCGTGGTCACCATCACGATCATCGCCGGCACGCTGATGTACGTGATCGAGGGACCGAACCATGGCTTCACCAGCATTCCCAGCAGCATGTACTGGGCGGTGGTGACCATGGCCACGGTCGGCTTCGGCGACATCGTGCCGCAGACTGTGCTCGGCCGCTTCGTCACCTCGGTGCTGATCCTGATCGGCTACAGCATCATCGCCGTGCCCACCGGCATCTACACCGCCGAACTGGCCAGCACCATGCGCGATGCCGAACTGGCCGCGCGCCGCGATTCACGTGGCTGCCCGCACTGCGAGCTGGAAGGCCACGAGCCGGATGCGCGGCACTGCCGCAAATGTGGCGGACCATTGCCGGATACGTTCAGCCATTGAGGCGCATGCAGGCCAGCGGCCGGCACTACCGAAACAGGATGGTGCGCGCCGGGCATGGCCCGGCGCTACCGTGGGCAGGCCCACGCCCTGCGTGGATCGCGCTCAACGCATGCGGTTGCTGGTGGTTACCAGGTCGTTGTAGGCATCCAGAATCGTCGACTGCGCCCCTTCAGGATCGGTGGTGAGCCAGCTGCCCGACGCCTTGCGCTCGGCTGCCAACGCATGGGCGGCGATCGGCTTGCCCTGTTGCAGCCGCTCGACACCGCGTCCGGCAGTACGCACCAGCTTGTCGGCCGAGCGCTGCACATGGCCCCACATCGGGTCGTCCTTGCCGACACTACCGTTCTGGATTTCCGTCACCAACGCCTGATAGTCGGCCAGTTGCCTGCGCAGCACCGCCACATCCGGTGCGTCACCCTGGAACGCCATCGCCAGCTGTTTGCCATCACCGACAAGGCGCAGGTGGTAATACGCCAGCGAGCGGCCTTCGCGTTCCTCAATCTGCTTCAGCTGCGCGGCGCGGCGATCGTTCTCGTTCTTTTCCAGCGCCGCATCCATCGCTTCGCTGGCCTTGAAGAAATCAACATAAGCCTGCATCAGCGGGGCATGCTGGCTGCGCATCCCTTCACCGCCATCGCGACGATAGTCTTCGCGGGTGAAATAGCCATCAGCGCGCTCGACCAGGGTGTTCAGTGCCTGGAACGCCTGCTGGTACTGCCGCGCGGGAGCGTCCAGCGGCGTCGCGGGGGTCTTTGCCAGCGCATCGGTCAGCGGCTGGCCGCAGTACTCGACCCGGTGCGACAGCACCTTGCCGGGCGAACGAGGTTGCGCTTCCTTGCCGGTCGGGCCGACTTCAGGGTCCTTCATCCAGCTGGTGTAGGCCTGGAAGCCCTCGTGAATGGGTTGTTCAACGCCGTTGTAGCATTCGATGTAGGCGTTCACCTTCTCCAGGCCGGGGTCGGCCACAGACAACCCTGCCGATTTGTTGCAGCCGCTCAGGCCAGCCACAGCGCCGATCAGCAGCAGCGGCGCGATACGCAGATAGGAAGTCGTCATGGTCTCTAGCATGGGTGCTGGCGCGCCGGTCACTGGCGGTTGCTCTGGAAAACTAGCGTGTTGTATTCCTGCATGAGCTTGCTGGCAGAGCCACGCGGCGCCATCGACGGCGAATCAAGCATGCGTCGTTCGAAATCGGTGTAAGGCTTCTTCTCGCTGACGCGCTGCAGCCGCTCCTTGCCTTCGCGCCGGAAATTCTCGGCCCCACGCTCGAAGCCTTCCCAGTCGGACTTGCCCGGCTCCTGGTCGGCAACCTTGGCGTGCGCTTCATCGGAAATGCGGTTGAAGGCATCCAGACGTTCACGGGCCTTGGCCTGATCGAAATCATCCTCGCTCATCAGATCCATGATGGCCTTGGCTTCCAGCATCATCGCCAGACGGTAGTACTCGCGGGTGCGCCCCTCGGCCTGCTCCAGCGCCTTGAGCTGCTCGCGCTGGGCAGCGTCGTTCTGGCGCTCCAGCTCGGCATTGAACGTTTCGCTGGCAGCCACGAAATCCTTGAAAGCGGCCATCAAGGGCGCATGCAGCTGCTTGCCCTTGGCAAACTGGTCGTCCTCGTAGTCATGGCGATCGTAGTAGTCGTGCGCGTCCTTGCTCACCGGCACCAGCGCCTTCAGCGCCTGCTGGTAACGGCCTGCAGCCGCATCGAGATCGGCCAGCGCCGGCTTGGCAGCGATCGCCTCGGTTACCGGGGCGTCGCACTGCTTCATGTCGTAATCGCTGATCTCGAACGGCCCGTACACGTGCGTCTCGCGGCCGGTCGGGCCAGCGTCGACATCCTTGATCCAGCGCGTGTAGGACTGGATGCTGCCGCGGGTTTTCGAATCCAGCGCGTTGAAGCAGCTGATGTAGGCGTTGAGCTTGGCGGTCAACTGCTGCTGCGTGTCGGACGGGGCCGCGCTGGCGTCTGCCGTGCCGGAGGCAGCGGCGCCGCCCGCAACTGCGGGTGCCTTGCCACCGCAGGCGGTCAGGATCAACGACAGCGAAGCGGCCAGCGCCGCGACGGAAAGAGTGCGTGACATGTGCTCACATCCCTGTTGAAAACGATTACAGCCACGCATTCTAGCGCAGCAGGCCGAAGGTCGCAGCCCTCGGCCTCTTCCGGCGACGCGCGATCAATCCAGGAACAGATCCGGCAACAATGGACGCGACGGATCCACCGCGTAACCCGAAAGATCGGTGACACCGGCCTGCGCCAGCACTTCATCGTCGATCAGGAACTGGCCGTGGAAGCCCGCCGCTTCGCGCACCAGCACCGCATGCGCGGCGTCGGCCATGATCTGTGGCGTGCGGCAGCCGGCCGCATCCACGCCCGGAATCATGTTGATCGCATCGGTGGCGATCACCGTGCGCGGCCACAGCGCATTCACCGCCACGCCCTGCGGACCGAACTCCGCGGCCAAGCCCAGAGTGACAAAGCTCATGCCCATCTTCGCCAGCGTGTAGCCGGTGTGCGGTGCCCACCACTTTGGGTCCAGGCTCGGCGGCGGTGCCAGGGTGAGGATGTGCGGATTCGGTGCCTGCAGCAGGTACGGCAGGCAGGCCTGCGCGCAGAGGAAACTGCCGCGCGAATTGACCTGCTGCATCAGGTCGAAACGCTTCATCGGCGTATCCAGCGTGCCGCGCAGCCAGATCGCGCTGGCGTTGTTGATCAGGATGTCGATGCCACCGAAGGTGTCGACCGTGGCCGCAACTGCCGCGTTGACCTGATCTTCCTCGCGGATGTCGCACTTCAGCGCCAGGCCCTGGCCGCCGGCGGCGGTCACCGCTTCGGCAGCGGTGTGGATGGTGCCGGGCAACTTCGGATTGGCCACCGAGGACTTGGCGGCGATGGCGACGTTGGCACCGTCGCGCGCGGCGCGCAGTGCAATGGCCAGGCCAATGCCACGCGAGGCACCGGTGATGAAAAGGGTTTTGCCCTGCAGACTGCCCACGTTCCACACTCCAGCGTATGCAATGAGTCGCTAGTATGCCGCGCCGACGCGGAGTTCACCCAGCCTTGACGATACTCGGGTCTCCAGACAACGCACGAGGTCCACGCCATGCGCCGTTCCCGCCTGTTGCTGCCTGCCTTGGGCCTCGCCCTGCTGACTGCCTGCCAGGGCCGTTCGCCGGAACCCGGCAAGGAGCCGCCCGCCGGTGACGCGCCCAGTGCGGAGAAGGCCGCCGCCGACGGCAAGATGCGCTGGAGCGAGGCGGTGGTCTGGGATGGCGACCTCAATGCCTGCCGCCAAGGTGAGAACGCCGCGACCCGCGATTGCCTGCGCGATGCGATGCGCGCGGGTGGCGCCAGCGCCGATGCCATCACCGCCGCCGAGCAGTTGTCCAGCGGCGGCGAGCTGGCCTATGTGACCGCCTGGCACGAGAACGAAGGACTTGGCATTGCCACGGTCGAGTATCCGTTCCGCGCCAACACCAATGAAGGCACGCGACTGGTCGATGCCGGTGGCAAGCGCATCGACGTGGATGCGGTGCAGCTGGACGACACGCTGCGTGCCGACCCCACTGTGCAGGAACTGCTGAAGGCCAACCCACAGGCCACGCCGTTCGCACCGGCGCAGTCGGCCGGCGCTTCGCCATTGGATAACGGCGGCATCCGCCTGCTGTACCGCACGCCGCTGCGCGACTGCCACGCCTGCCCGGACGTGGGCCAGTTGCAGATCGCCTATGACTTCGACGCCAAGCGCAACTTCATCGGCCAGCAAGTGGTACCGGCAACGCCGTAAGCAGGTAGCGCCGGGCCATGCCCGGCGGACGCAGCGTTCAATGCCGCCGGGCATGGCCCGGCGCTACCGATAGCTGCGGACCTGCTTCTGAAGCAGATGCGGCACGATCAGCCGATGCACGGGTGCAACCGGCAGCATGTACGCACGCCCTAACGCGTTGTGGATATGCACCACCGTCGCCACTTCCAGCACGTCACCCTGCCATTGCAGGGCCAGCTGCACGCGCAGATGGCGATCATCGTCTTCCAGCACGATGGCATCGTCGCCCAGCGACTGCAGGGTGAAGATGCCCAGCCGCTGGCCGGGCCGAGGATCCTCAACAACCTGCACCGCACGCAACGACCCCAGATGCTTCATGCCGAGCAGGCGCATGCCGTGGTTGCGCAGCGTCATCAGCCCGTCGAACCAGCCGGGAATGGTCGCCGACATATCGCGGTAGGCCTGCAGAGCCGAGCGCCCATCCCGACGGGTCGTCGCCTGGCAGGCGTGCACGAAGTCGGCACCGGGCAACTGCGCACGCAGCACGCTGCCGGCACCCGGCGGGGCGCTCACCACCTGCGAAGCGCTCACGGCTTCGGCCCCTGCCCTTCGTTGTCTTCCCAGTGCAGGATGCGGCGGGTGACGAAGCGGTAGACCGGCTTGCCGGTGGCGAACCACAGCTCGCGCACCCACGAGGTGCGCTTGAGCACACGCTTTTCCACCGGGGTGAGCGACTCGCGGCAGTACATGCGCTTGTGCTTGAGCAGGTGGCGCAGATCCTCGCGGGCTAGCAACCGCATCCAGCGCGAGCGCGGGTTGCCGATCACCGCCAGCTGGAAGTCGATCAGCGCCGGCCGACCATCCTCGGTGACCAGCCAGTTGGCTTCCTTGGCCAGGTCGTTGTGGGCGACACCGTTGCGATGCAGCTGCTGCAGCAGGCGACGCGCCGAGCGGAACCAGGCCAGATCGCCGCGCGGCGGGCGCTGGTACATGGCGTCGCCGGCCATGAAACTGCGGTCCAGGTGACGGCCATTCCAGGCCAGCAGCTGCGGCACATCGGCCATGCCGTGGATGTGCTGCAGCGCGCGTGCCTCGCGGCGGGCCAACCACCATGCGGGCAGCCGCAGCCACAGCGGTGTGGCGCCCAGATCACGGCGCACGAACGGGCCATCGGGCCCTTTCACAAGAAGGATCTGGCCGAAGCTGTCGGCCTTCAAAGCATGCGGTGGAGCGTCTGGCGTATGCGGCATGGGCCCATTCTAGGCGATGGCGCCGGTTGCAAACGGTCACGAAGCGGCTGGGAACCAGTCACCTTCACGCCCCTATAATCGGGCAATGGACTCTTCATGGATCGACGCCACGCTTGCGTGGATTGCCGCTCACCCCGTGTTGGCGGGTGCCGTTATCTTCCTCATCGCCTTCTGCGATGCGGTCATCATTCTTGGCGCCATCGTGCCGGCGCTGCCGTTGCTGTTCGCGGTGGGCGTCTTCATCGGCCTGGGCCAGATCTCCGGGCCGTACGCGGTTGCGGCTGCAGCCCTGGGCGCCTTTGCCGGCGACGGCATCAGCTACTGGATCGGCCGCCGCTGGGGTGACCGCCTGCGCGGCGTCTGGCCGTTCAGCCGCTACCCGCAGCTACTCGACCGCGGCGAGAACCTGTTCCGCCGCAATGCGTTCAAGAGCATCCTGATCGCACGCTACGTCGGCGCGATCCGCCCGTTCGTGCCAGCCATTGCCGGCATGATGAAGATGCCAGCCAGCCGTTACGTGCAGGCCAGCGGCATCGCCAGCATTTCGTGGGCGGTGCTGTTCCTGGCGCCGGGCTGGATTCTTGGCGAGGCGTATGACGCCGTGGCCGCCGTGGCCGGACGACTGGTGGTGGTGGTCGGCCTGCTGGCGGTGATCCTCGGCCTGGTCTGGGCCATCGTTCTGTACGGCTATCGCTGGTCGGCCGCGCGCATGGACAACTGGCTGGCGCGCCTGCTGGATTGGTCCAACCGTCACCCGACGCTGGGCCGCTACACCGTTGGCGTGCTGGACCCGAAGCGCCGCGAGTCGGTGCCGCTGGCGATGCTGGCGTTGATGCTGCTGGTGCTGGGCTGGGGCTGGTTCGCGTTGCTGACCGTGGTGGTCGCACACGGCGAGCCGCTGGCGATCGATCTGCTGGTGCACCAGGCCATGCTGGCGCTGCGCAACCCGCTGGCCGACTACCCGATGGCCGCGCTGGCTTCGCTGGGGGCGTGGCAGGTACTGCTGCCGGCCACCGCTGCGGCGATGGGCTACCTGATCTGGCGCCGGCGCTGGATGGCGGCCGCGCACTGGCTGGCCGCCCTCGCCTTCGGCCTGGCGCTGACCATGCTGCTCGGTGCCACCGTGGATGTGGTGCGCCCGGTCGACGCCAGCAGCGGCTTCGGCTTCCCGTCGGTGTCGGTGACCATGGCCACCATCACCTTCGGTTTCTTCGCGGTGCTGATCGCCCGCGAGATGCCCGGCCGCACCCGCGTCTGGCCCTACCTGGTGTCGGGCATCGTGGTCAGCCTGATCGGCTTCTCGCGCCTGTACCTGGGCGCGCATTGGCTGAGCGATGTGATCGGCGGCATGCTGTTCGGCACGTTCTGGCTGCTGGTGCTGGGCATCGCCTACCGCCGCCGCTTCAACCGCTCGTTCTGGGTAAAGCCGGTGGCCTGGCTGTTCTACGGCGTGTTCGCGGTAGCGGCGATGTGGTACGCGCCGCGCCACATTCCGGTGAAGCTGGAGCGCTTCGAGCCGACCCTGCCGGCACCGCAGGCGATGGATGCGCAGGCCTGGTGGCAGCACGATTGGGCCACGCTGCCGGCACGCCGCAACGAGTTCGACGACGACCAGCGCTGGCCGCTGGACGTGCAGGTGGCCGGGCCGCTGGCACCGCTGCAGGCTCAGCTGGAAGCGCGCGGCTGGAAGCGGCAGGAACAGGCTGGCTGGCAGCAGGCGCTGCTGATGCTGGACAAGAACACCGGTGCAGATGAACTGCCGGTGTTGCCGGCAACGCTGGACACCCGCGTGGAAGCACTGCTGATGGTGCGCCAGGGCGCGAAGCCGGATGAGCGCTATGTGCTGCGCCTGTGGCCCGCACCCGCGCAGTTGCAGCCGGGCAACACGCCGCTGTGGCTGGGCAGTGCACAGACCCTGCGCTACGAGCGCCACTTCGAATGGATCGGCATGTGGCACCCGTTGCGTGGTGTCGACCCGGCCTTGAATGCAGTGAAGGACGCCGTGCAGGACCTGCCGCAGCGCGAAGACGTGCACAGCGAAACCGGATTGCCGGTGCTGCGGTTGAAGACCACGCCGTGATGGCGCCGCCGGGCATGGCCCGGCGCTACCGGGACGCGGCCAGGTAGCGCCGGGCCATGCCCGGCGGGCAGATCCACGGCACGCATGGAGCGCTTTTTACGGCATCCAGCCCAGCAATTGCTGCAACCGCTGGTGCGGGTCGTCCATCTGCAGCAGCTGCAGGCGCTGCTGCTCGCTCAGCGGCAGCAGCTCGGCCAACCGCCAGCCGACCCAGCTGGCCTGGTCCAGCAGTGCCGGGCTGGCGGGCGCATAGGCCTCGCCCGCCTGTTCGATGATGTGCCCCAGCACCGTGGCCAGCAGCGCATGCTGCGGCTTCAATTCGTCATCGGGATCTTCCTCGCACCAGTGCACGTCGGCCACCACCAGGCCGTTGTCGCGCACGCGGGTGCGCTCGACATGGAAGCGGCGGGTACCGCGCAGGCGCAGCTGCAGTACGCCATCGGCGCCGACATCGAAGTCTTCGATGCGTACCTGCACGCCATACGCTGCCGGTGTCGCCGGGGCTCCCACTTCCTGGCCGTCGAGGATCAGGCAGACACCAAAGCCTTCGCCACTGCGACCGCTGTCGCGGACCAGATCCAGATAGCGGCGCTCGAACACACGCAGGCCCACCGCTGCACCCGGCACCAGCGTGGTGTGCAGCGGAAACAGCGGCAGCGAATCGTCGGCGCTCATCGGGCCTGCAGGGCAGCGAGGAAGCGGCGCGGTGCGCCGTCGAAGCCACCGTTGGACATGAACACCACATGGTCACCGCTGCGCACGCTGGACTGCAGCTGCGCCAGCAACGCGTCGGTATCGGGTACCGCATGCGCTTCACCACGCACGGCGGCGACCACTGCCGCCGCGTCCCACGCGAGCTCAGGGCGGTGCAGGAACACCACTTCATCGGCCAGCGCCAGCGACGGGGCCAGCGCCTGCGCATGCGCGCCCAACCGCATCGAATTGCTGCGCGGCTCCATCGCGACCACGATGCGCGCATCGCCAACCTTGGCACGCAGGCCTTCCAGCGTGGTGGCGATCGCGGTCGGGTGATGGGCGAAATCGTCGTAGACGGTGATGCCATCGTGGCTGCCGATCACCTCCATGCGGCGCTTGACGCTGCGGAAGTGCGCCAGCGCCGGGATCACCTCGGCCGGGGCCACGCCCACCGCATGCGCGGCAGCCAGTGCGGCCAGGCCGTTGAGCACGTTGTGGCGGCCCAGCAACGACCACTGCACGTCACCCAGCGCCTGCCCGCGATGGTGCACGCGGAACGCGCTGCCATCGGCGGCCAGCAGTTCGGCGTGCCACTCCAGCGAGGGATCGAAACCAAAGCGCTCCACCGGGGTCCAGCAGCCCATGGCCAGTACTTCGGCCAGGTGCGGGTCCTCGCCGTTGACGATCAAGCGGCCGCGAGCCGGCACCGTGCGCACCAGGTGGTGGAACTGGCGCTGGATCGCAGCCACGTCCGGGAAGATGTCGGCGTGGTCGTATTCGAGGTTGTTGAGGATGGCCACCAACGGCCGGTAGTGCACGAACTTGCTGCGCTTGTCGAAGAAGGCGGTGTCGTATTCATCGGCCTCGACCACGAACTCGCGGCCCTGGCCCAGCCGGGCTGAAACGCCGAAGTCCTCAGCTACGCCGCCGATCAGGAAACCCGGCGAGCGCCCAGCGCTTTCCAGCAGCCAGGTGAGGATGGTGGTGGTGGTGGTCTTGCCGTGGGTGCCGGCCACAGCCAGGGTATCGCGCCCCGGCAGGACCTGCTCGGACAGCCACTGCGCCCCGGAAATGTAACGCTGGCCGGCATCAAGCACGGCCTCCACGGCCGCGTTGCCGCGCGACAGCGCGTTGCCGATCACCACCTGGCCGGTGTCGGCCGGCACGCTGTCGGCGCGGTAGCCCTGGTCCAGGGTGATGCCCAGCTGCTCGAGCTGGGTCGACATCGGCGGGTAGATGGCCTGGTCGCTGCCGCTGACCGTATGGCCCAGTTCCCGCGCCAGGGCGGCCACGCCGCCCATGAAGGTGCCGGCGATTGCAAGGATATGTACGCTGCTCATGACCGAGGATTGTGACTGATGACGGCTGTATAGGGCCAATGTCCGACCGGGGGTAAGACAAGTCCTACACAGGATGTGAGAAAACTCCAATCTTCTGTCAGGGAAATCCCGATAGCGATGTTCTGTGAACCCGGACACAATTCGAACTGCCAGCCGCAGTACCCGAACCGGTCCTACTCCCCAAGAGGCCATCCCCAAGGGAGCTCATGCTGCGGGGCCCTGAGCAAGCCCTCTGCTGGCGCCTATGAAACGACACAGGCCTGATCCTCGCGGACCAGGCCTGTGTTTTTTGCGCCCGGGGGCCGGCAAGACGCCGGCCCGGCCGGTTCAACCCTTGATCGCCGCCAGGATGCGGGCTTCGATCTCGTCCAGCTCACCGACGCCGTCGACGCGGGCCAGAGTGCCACGGGCGGCATAGAAGTCGACCACCGGGGCGGTCTGGTCGTTGTAGACCTGCAGGCGCTGACGCACCGCTTCCGGACTGTCATCGGCGCGGCCCTGCTCCTTGGCACGACCGGCGATGCGGTCGACCAGCAGCTCGGTGGCCACGTCCAGCTGCACCACCGCGTCCAGCGGCTGGCCGATCTTGGCCAGCAGGCCGTCCATCGCATTGGCCTGGGCCACATTGCGCGGGTAGCCATCCAGGATGAAGCCCTTGGCGACATCGGCCTGGGTCAGGCGCGACTCCAGCATGCCCAGCAGGATGTCGTCCGAGACCAGGTTGCCGGCGTCCATGACGGCCTTGGCCTGCTTGCCCAGCTCGGAGCCGGCAGCGATTTCCGCGCGCAGCATGTCACCGGTCGAAATGTGGGCGATACCCAGCTTTTCCTTCAGGCGCGTCGCCTGTGTCCCCTTGCCCGAACCGGGCGGTCCCAACAGAACCAATCGCATTGACCTGACTCCAACGTGTTGAAAATTAAGAAGGTTCGCGTCCCGGACGGTCCGGTATCGCTGCACCGCAATAGCGCCACTTTACCGCATACGGGTAATGTCCCTGCAATGTCCCCTCCCCCGAGCAGGTAGAAGCATGCGCAACGGTACTCTCCTTTATGCCCAGTCCGGCGGTGTCACCGCGGTCATCAATGCCACTGCAGCAGCGGTGATCGAGCAGGCCCGCGCCAAGGGCATCAAGGTACTGGCCGCCCGCAACGGCATCCTCGGCGCGCTGCGCGAGGAGCTGATCGACACCAGCAAGGAGAGTGCTGCGGCCATCCGCGCCCTCGCCCACACCCCGGGCGGCGCCTTCGGTTCGTGCCGGGTCAAGCTGAAATCGCTGGATGCCGACCGCGCCCGCTACGACCGCCTGCTGCAGGTGCTGCAGGCCCACGATGTGCGCTGGTTCCTCTACAACGGCGGCAACGACTCGGCCGATACCGCGCTGAAGGTCTCGCAGCTGGCCAAGGCCTCCGGCTATGACCTGACCTGCATCGGTGTACCCAAGACCATCGACAACGACCTGGCGGTGACCGATACCTGCCCGGGCTTCGGCTCGGCGGCCAAATACACCGCCGTGTCGGTGCGCGAGGCAGCGCTGGACGTGGCGGCGATGGCAGAGACCTCCACCCGCGTCTTCATCTACGAGGCGATGGGCCGCCATGCCGGTTGGCTGGCGGCGGCCGCCGGCCTGGCAGGCAATGGCGATGACGAGGCCCCGCACATCATCCTGCTGCCCGAACGCGCCTATGACGAGGCGGTGTTCCTGGCCAAGGTCAAGGCTGTGGTGGAACGCGTCGGCTACTGCGTGGTGGTGGCCTCGGAAGGCATCGCCACCGCCGATGGCCGCTTCGTCGCCGACGCCGGTGGCGGCAAGGACTCGTTCGGCCACTCGCAGCTGGGCGGCGTGGCCGCGCATCTGGCCGGCCGGGTCAAGGACCAGCTGGGCCTGAAGGTGCACTGGGCGCTGCCCGACTACCTGCAGCGTTCGGCCCGCCACCTGGCCAGCAAGACCGACTGGGAGCAGGCGCAGGCAGTCGGCAAGGCCGCGGTGCAGCTGGCACTGAAGGGCCAGAACGGCGTGATGCCGGTGATCGTGCGCAGCAGCGATGCGCCCTACCGCTGGAAGATCGAAGCGGCACCGCTGTCGAAGATCGCAAACCACGAGAAGAAGATGCCCGCCGGCTTCATCCGCCGCGATGGCTTCGGCATCACCGCCAAGGCACGCGCCTACCTGTCACCGCTGATCAAGGGCGAAGCCCCGCTGCCGTACGGCACCGACGGCCTGCCGAAGTACGTGACGCTGAAGAACGTGGCCGTGAAGCAGAAGCTGCCGGCCTTCGAGGGCTGAGCCGAAAAAGGGGACGGAGGGGATTAAGTCGTATACGCCCTTCTGTGCTGAGCCCTGTGCGGAGCGCAGGGCACATTGCGGCGGCCGCCGAAGCACCCCACAATCGGGCTCCGGCCCGGGGCAAAGGGGCCGCCGCAAGCCAGATTCGACGCTGCCCGGCCTTCAAGGCCCGGGCCTGTGCTGCCATTTCACAAGGACTGTAACCATGAAGCACCCGATCCTGATCGCCGCGCTGCTGTGCGGCGCTGCCGCGCCGGCCTTCGCTGCGACCTGCGAAAGCAACTTCCAGAAGAAGGGCAATCCCTTCGTCGGCACGACCTTCACTTCATCGGTCACCCATCCGGACCTGACCGTGGCCAGTGCCATCGGCCAGATGCGGGTGATCGCCAAGAACGCCAACATGGATGTCCTCAGCGAGGACGTGGAAGGCGGCTCGATGCTGATCGAAGAACCGGAAACCATGGCCCACAAGCCGATTCCGATGATCATCAGTGCCACCTCCGAAGGCGGCCAGGGCACCGTCGGCATGGTGGTGAAGGTCAACAAGGGCGCCATTGCCTCGGCCGATGGCGTGCGCGAAGAAATGTGCAAGCTGCTCAACCAGATCAAGCCGGGCAAGGCTGGCGAACAAGCAGCCAAGGCCACTCCGCAGGCGTCGGTGGTAACGATTGCCGCCGACCGCTTCGGCTTCCAGCTGCGCAACCAGAACAAGGACAACCCGGCCGCGGTCGAGCCGCGCTACAAGGGCAAGACCTACGCCATCACCGGTCGCATCACCTCCGTGCTGCGCAGTGGCGGCACCTACAACACCAGCTTCGACCTGCCCAGCGATGGCAGCATCGACTTTGAGCGCGTGGCCATTTCCTGCTCGTTCGCAGCCAACCAGGCCGCGTATGCGCTGGCCCTGCGCCCGCGCGAGAAGGTGACGCTGACCGGCGTGGTCGACAGCTACGACCAGATTGGTCGTGTGTTGTGGCTGAAGGACTGCCGCGGCAACTGATCGCTGCCAGCATGGGAAAAGGCCCGGGTGCGCAGGCGCCCGGGCCTTTTCGTTTCCACAGCGGTTCACACCTGACGCACGTGCATCGCAGGATGATGGATGCCCCGCCTGGAGATCATCATGGCACTGCGTGTTGTGCGATTGGGCACCCCTCGCGCCCCCGGTGAAGGCCTGCGCATCGGCACCGTTCGGCGCCCACCGCGCGGCGTGCCACGCAGCGAATTCGCGAAACAGGACTGGTACGACGTCTGGTTCCCGACCCTGTCACCCAGCGCGGAGCTGGTGAAGCAGGCCCATGAAGCGAAGACCACCGCCGACTGGAATGCCTTCTTCCGCCACTACAAGGCCGAGATGAAGGCACCCGATGCCGCGCATGCGCTGGATCTGCTGGCCGCGATGTCGCAGCACAGCGACATCAGCGTGGGCTGCTACTGCGAGGATGAGACGCACTGCCACCGTACGGCATTGCGCGAGCTGCTGGTCGCGCGCGGGGCGACGCTGGCGGAGTGATGATTGCAGAGTTGCCGGCCAGCGGCCGGCACTACCGGTGGATGACCGCGTGGGTACACCGCCCGCGCAATTTCAATTGCAGGCCTTGCCTTCCATCTGCAGCTGCGCGGCGAACATCGTCACCTGCGGGATCTTGCCTGCAGCGGCCTGCTTCTTCGCTTCTTCCAGATAGATGCGCGACTGGCCCTGCCCATCCAATGCCTGGGTATTGTTCACTGGCAGGCGCCACACCCGCACTACTGCCTGCTGCGCCGGGCACGCGGCATTGGGTACGCGGATCACATCGTTGAGCTTCCAGCCCTTGTCCACACTCGGCTGCGCCTTGGCATAGTCGACGAAGCGTGCGCGCGGCTGGCACTGCTCGCTGGTCCGCACCGGTGCGAAGCGATACGGCTCGGCCGCCTGGCCGGTGAATGCACCTTCCAGTCGCGCACAGGCCTCGGGGATCTGCCGCAGCGTGTGCACTGCGCCCACCGTCTGTGGGGCACCCACGGCACGCTGCAGCTCGGGGGTTTCCACGGCGAGTGCCGGTACGGCCGGGACCAGGGCGGCAAGCATCAACAGGGACAGGCGCATGCGGGATCTCCTTCAGGACTGTGCGCAGGCTTGCAGAGGCAGGCTTAACGGGGCGCAAAGACGCATCCATCGAGCAGCCACTGCGCTCGCCGGGCATGGCCCGGCGCTACCATCCGGGCGCAGGTGCACGCATACTGCGGGCACCAGGGAATGCTGAACACCGCCATACGTCGGACGACCACCAAGGTCGGTACGGGTTGGTTCCAGGCTGCAGCCCGTCGTCCCCCTCGTGGTGCAGTTCATCGCCACTGGATGCTTGTCCATCCATTCTGCGGAGGGGTCTAATGCTGGAACGTCACGGGCTGTCACTGGCGCTGGGCTGCGCCATTCTCGCGATCCTGTTCGGAATCGTCTCGGCGCGCTGGATCCTGCGCCAACCCACCGGCAATGAACGCATGGTCGCGATCGCCACCGCGATCCAGGAAGGTGCGCGTGCCTACCTCAACCGCCAGTACCTGACCATCGGCGTCGCCGGCGTGGTGCTGTTCGTGCTGGTCGGCATCTTCCTCAGCTGGTACACCGCAGTCGGCTTCGCCATCGGCGCGGTGCTGTCCGGTGCCGCCGGCTACATCGGCATGAACGTCTCGGTACGCGCCAACGTGCGCACCGCCGAAGCTGCCCGCCACGGCATCAGCGCGGCGATGGACGTCGCCTTCCGCGGCGGTGCGATCACCGGCATGCTGGTGGTCGGCCTCGGCCTGCTGGGCGTGGCCGGCTACTACGCACTGCTGCTGCGCATGGGCCTGCCGATGGAACAAGCGCTGCATGCCCTGGTGGGCCTTGCCTTCGGCTCCTCGCTGATCTCGATCTTCGCGCGCCTGGGCGGCGGCATCTTCACCAAGGGCGCGGACGTAGGTGCCGACCTGGTCGGCAAGGTCGAAGCCGGGATTCCCGAGGATGACCCGCGCAACCCGGCGGTGATCGCCGACAACGTCGGTGACAACGTCGGCGACTGCGCCGGCATGGCTGCCGACCTGTTCGAGACCTATGCGGTCACCGTCATCGCCACCATGCTGCTGGGCAGCCTGATGCTGACCGAGGCCGGCGCCAACGCGGTGCTGTATCCGCTGGTGCTGGGCGGCGTGTCGATCATCGCCTCGATCATCGGCGCGCTGTTCGTCAAGGTGAAGCCGGGCGGCTCGATCATGGGTGCGCTGTACAAGGGCGTGATTGTCTCCGGCGTACTGGCCGCGATTGCGTTCTACCCGATCACCACCGGGTTGATGAGTGACAACGTGCACGGGCCGATGGCGCTGTATGGCTGCGCATTGATCGGGCTGGTGCTGACCGGCCTGATCGTGTGGATCACCGAGTACTACACCGGCACCCAGTACAAGCCGGTGCAGCACGTGGCACAGGCGTCGACCACCGGCCACGGCACCAACATCATCGCCGGCCTCGGGATCTCGATGAAGTCCACCGCACTGCCCGTGATCGCGGTGTGCGCGGCCATCTGGGGTGCGTTCGCGCTGGGTGGCCTGTACGGCATCGCCATCGCCGCCACCGCAATGCTGTCGATGGCCGGCATGATCGTCGCCCTCGATGCTTACGGGCCGATCACCGACAACGCCGGTGGCATCGCCGAGATGGCTGAACTGCCCTCGGAAATCCGCGACATCACCGATCCGCTGGATGCGGTGGGCAACACCACCAAGGCGGTGACCAAGGGCTATGCAATCGGTTCGGCGGCACTGGCCGCGCTGGTGCTGTTCGCCGACTACACCCATAACCTGCAGGCGGCCAATCCCGGTCAGGAGTTCCGCTTCGACCTCAGCGACCACACGGTGATCATCGGCCTGCTGATCGGCGGCCTGATTCCTTATCTGTTCGGTGCGATGGCGATGGAAGCGGTCGGCCGCGCCGCCGGTGCGGTGGTAGAAGAAGTGCGCCGCCAGTTCCGCGAGATCCCCGGCATCATGCAGGGCACCGGCAAGCCGCAGTACGACAAGGCGGTGGACATGCTGACCCGCTCGGCGATCCGCGAAATGATCGTGCCCTCGCTGCTGCCGGTGGCGGTGCCGGTGGTGGTCGGCCTGCTGCTGGGGCCGCGCGCACTGGGCGGCCTGCTGATCGGCACGATCGTGACCGGCCTGTTCGTGGCCATTTCGATGACCACCGGCGGCGGCGCCTGGGACAACGCCAAGAAGTACATCGAAGACGGCCACTTCGGCGGCAAGGGCAGCGAGGCGCACAAGGCGGCAGTGACCGGCGATACCGTCGGCGATCCCTACAAGGACACCGCCGGTCCGGCGATCAATCCGCTGATCAAGATCATCAACATCGTGGCGCTGCTGCTGGTGCCGCTGCTGTAGATCCACGCCATGCGCAAACCCGTAGAGTCGAGCTTGCTCGACTCTACGGCCGCGCCCGCCTCATCCACCGGACGACAAGCAGCACGACGGCGATCATCCAACAGGCGTAGATCGGCCGGTCCCAGCCATCGAAGAGGCTCAGCGGGCTGCCGATGAAGGCGAACGAGGCCAGCCACGCGCAGAGTACGCCGGGCAGCCACGAGCCACGCCGGATCCAGAAGGCCGCGAACAACAGCAAGGGCAAGGTCAGGATGATCGCCGGCGTGAACGGTGCCAGCGAAAGAACGGCCACGCATGCAGCCAGGAACACGCTGCACCAGGCCAGCCCCCGTAACGTCCGTGTCGTCATGCCAGCCTCCGCGCGTCCATTGACGGTCATGCACGAGCATAACGCCTGCGCGCTGCCGTGAATTCCGGTTGGGGTCAGAGTCCTTTCCTGCGGAAAGGGATCCGACCCCGATGGCGATCACCGCCCGCGCAGGAAGAACGACACCGGCACCATCACTTCCACCGGGTCGCCGGCCACTTCGGCCGGCGGCGCCGGTACCGGGCTGGCCCGCTGCACGGTGTCCAGCGTCTCCTGGTCGAGCAGCGCGAAGCCACTGCTGCGGCCCAGTTTCAACCCCGAGACCGCGCCATCGCGGGCAACCGCAAAGCGCACGTAGACCACACCCTGCTGGCGCAGCCGCTCGGCCTGGCGCGGATAGCGGCGGTGTTTCTGCAGGTGCCCGAGCAGGCGTCCTTCCCAGGTCGCCTCGGCACGACTGCGCTCACCCGCCGTGGTCTGCGGTGCGGTGTAGCGTGTAGCCGCGTCAGCCGCCACCTGCGGCGGTGCGCTGGTCTGCGCGACGTTGGCGTCAGCGGTGTCCGGCGACGGCGTCGGCTCCGGTGTACGCGGCGGTGGCAGCTCACCCTGCGGCTGCATCGGCGCCTTCGGTTGCTCGCGCAGGGCCGGCTTCGGCGCCTGCCGCTGCTGTTGCTGCTGCAGCGGCCCGGTGGCGACCTCGCGCGGCGGCACCGGCGGCGCCTGCGCCATCGGCGCCAGTTCCAGCATCAGCGCCGCAGGCGGAACCGCAGCCGTCAGCGCCGGCGCACGGGCCGCCCACCAGCAGGCCGCGCCGATCAACAGCGCATGCACCAGCAGTACGATCGCCAGGCTGGTCGCCCAGCGCCGCAGTCCACTCATCGTGCGCCCTGCTCCAGGCCGACCAGCGCCACCTTCAGGTAACCGGCCGCTCGCAGCGCATCCAGCGTGGCCATCAGTTCGCCATAGGGCACGCGGGTATCGGCACGCAGGAAGATGCGCTGCGTGGTATCACTGTGAGTGGCCGCCTGCAATGCAGCCGCCAGCCCGTCGCGCGCTACGGCCTGTTCGCCAACGCGCAGCGACAGATCTGCCTGCACGGTCACGTACACCGGTGCCTGTTCCGGCGGCGTGGCACTGGCATTGCTGGCCGGCAGCTGCACCGGCACCGACACGGTGGCCAGCGGTGCGGCCACCATGAAGATGATCAGCAGCACCAGCATCACGTCGATGAAAGGCGTGACATTGATCTCATGCGCTTCTTCCGGCGCATCGTCACGGTCGGACGCGGTCCTGATCGCCATCGTCGCGCCTCAGTGCACCGCACGCAGCGGCGCGGCTGCGGTACGCGGAACGGCACGATCGAGATCGCGTGAGACCAGTTGCTGCACGGCCGCCGACAGATCGCCGAGCAGCCCACACAGGCCAGCCAGCACGCGGCTGAAATGGTTGTAGACCAGCACTGCGGGAATCGCTGCGACCAGGCCCAGCGCGGTCGCCAGCAGGGCCTCGGCGATGCCGGGGGCGACCACCGCCAGGTTGGTGGTGTTGCTGTGGGCGATGCCGATGAAACTGTTCATGATGCCCCACACCGTGCCGAACAGGCCAACGAACGGCGCCACCGCGCCGATGCTGGCCAGCACGCCGATGCCGCGCCGCTGCACGCGCGCAGTTTCCAGTTCGATACGGCCCAGGCGCGAGGCAACGCGTTCCTTGGTGCCATCGCGGCTGTCCAGCTCCTGAGACAGGCGCAGCTCGGTTCGCGCCGCGTCCAGCATGGCGAGTGCGGTGCCCTGCTGCACACTGGCGTCGGCGCTTTCGCTGGGCAGGCTCGGCGCCTGCAGCAGCAGCGCACGCGCTGCGCGCAGCTGCCGTGCCTGGCGGGCCAGTTCCCAGCCCTTGGCCAGCAGCACGGTCCAGGTGGCCAGCGACGCCAGCGCGAGCGCGATCATCACGGTCTTCACCACCACGTCGGCGGCCAGATACATGCCCCAGGGCGTCAGTGCAGGGGCAGCCACGGGGGCCAGGTCAGCAGGCAACATCGTCTCGTTTTCCATCAGCATCAGGGGTCGCAGCACGGCGGCGTGCCGAGCGCGGATCATTGGCGTCGTCCACTTCCACGACCGGGTTGGGCTCCAGCCGCGGTGCGGGCCGACTGAGCACGTAGCCGGCACTGACCGCGAAGAACAGGCCCACGCCCAGCAGCAGCCGCCAGGACGGGTGCGCGCCCCAGCAGAACAGCGCGAAGCCCACCGCCATGCCGGCGCTGGCAAACGCCTTGCCCTTGCGCGACACCGCGCCCTGCTCGCGCCACAGCCGAAGTGACGGGCCGTAGCGCGGGTGCGCCAGCAGGCGTTGCTCGAACTTTGGCGAACTGCGCGCGAAGCAGCCCACGGCCAGGATCAGGAAGATGGTGGTCGGCATCACCGGCAGCAGCGCGCCGATCACCCCGAGCCCGACCATCACCCAGCCCAGCGCGAACCAGAGCCAGCGCATCAGCGTTGCGCCGATAGGCGGGAGGCGTGCATCAGGCGAATTCCACTTCAACGTGGCCGTGCACGCTGCGGAAGGCGGCATCGGCGGCGTCGATCACCTGCTGCTCCTGCTCGGCGCTCAGCGGCACCGCATCCAGCGCAGCGGTGAACTCACGCCAGTGGCGCGCCGCGCCATCCGGGTGCGCGGCCAGGTGACGGGCGCCGAAATCGCGGTCCAGGCCGAGCTTGGCGGCCATCTTGTACAGCACGGTGCCGCCCAGGTTGGACCCTTCGGCCACATACAGCCACCCCAATGCGGCGGGTAGCTCCAGATCGGACGGCAACGCCGCGATGTCGGCTCCCGGCAGGGTCTGCTCCAGATCCTGCAGATCGCGTGCCACCTGTGTAAGGCGGCGGCGCTCACCGAGGTCGGGCAGCAGTGCGTCCAGCGCAGGGTTGGCATACAGCGCATCGATGCTGCGGTGGAAGCGGTACTGCACGCGCAGGAAACGGGCGAAGTTGCCGCGGTCGGCGAAGATGTCGCCGGCCATGATGCGTTTGTCCAACGCGCCGTGGCTGTCGCGGGTGGCGGCCTTGAGCCGCAGGCTGCGGCTGTCTTCAGGGGCGATGTGTGCGTTCATGGGGGAATGCCAAGGGGGTCGTCCTGCTGTAGACGTTCGCCACGGGGCTTTCCCCAAGCCCATGTGCACCGATAATGGGCCATTCCCTTCTTCCACCCGGAACCGATGATGATCACCACCGAACCGCGCATGACCAACCTGTTCCTGCAGCTGGGCCTGGACGCCAGCGCCGAGGGGATTGCCCGCTTCATCCGCGAGCACCAGCTGGCCACCGATGTGGAAGTGGCCGAGGCCGCCTACTGGAACGATGCCCAGCGCCAGTTCCTGTCCGAATCGCTGCAGGCCGACGCAGCGTGGAGCACTGTGGTGGATGAGCTGAACGAGTCGCTGCACGAAGATGCAGTGAAGGCGGCGACCGGGCTGTAACTGCCTGGAGGAAGGCGCCGGGCATGGCCCGGCGCTACCGTTGTCTCCCGATGGGGTCAGAGCCCTTTCCGCAGGAAAGGGATCCGACCCCATCACTCATCCGCAGCCGATCAATACTTCCAGGTCAGCGCCAGCCTCGCGGTACGGCCCGGGGCCGGCATCACGCCCAGCGCCAGCGGATCCAGGTAGTAGCGGTCGGTGACGTTGTCCACGCCCGCTTCCACCGACAGCTGGTCGTTGAAGCTCCAGCTGGCGAACAGGTCGACCAGGGTAGTCGGCCGGTACAGCTGCTGGATCGCCGACAGGCCCACGTTCCAGTCCTTGTCCAGCTTGCTGATCGGGCCGGCGTTGTGGACCACGCGGGTGCCGAAGGTCAGGCGCTCGTCGAACAGGCGCGAGCCCAGGGTCAGGTTGACCATGTAGCGCGGCGGATTCTGGGTATTGGTGTACGAGCCCTCGAAGCCACCGTCCACGCAGTTGGGCGTGTTGGCCAGCTCATCGTTCCTGCGCTGTGCCCCATAGGCACGGCGCTCGGCGGCGATGTCCGGTGCACAGGTCTTGGCCTTGAAGTAGTAGTGCGCGGACAGATCAGCAAATACCTTGCCGCTGTCATAGCTGGACTGGAACTCCATGCCCGAGACCTTGAACTGGTCGACGTTGCGGATCAGGCCGGCCGACAGCGTGCGGTAGTCGCGCGTGATCAGGTCATCGATGCGGGTATCGAAGTAGGCCAGCTTCAGTGCCAGGCGGTCGCCGGCAGTGAACAGGTCGTAGCGGATGGTACTGGCGCCGATTTCCCAGCTGCGCGCGCGCTCCGGCTTCAGCTCGCCCACCGGTTTGGCGGCAGTGAACAGGCCCAGCGTGGTCTCGAACAGGCTCGGCAGCTTGGTGCCTTCGGCGTACTTCACGTAGACCATGGTGTCTTCGCTGAAGCGGTAGGCCACACTGGCGGTGGGCGAGAACGCGGTATCACGACGGCGGATCGGCTGCGACCAGGTCCAGCTGACCGGCACTTCCAGGTCCTGCGCCTTGCCGGCGTCGTAGAAGTTCCAGCCACCGATGTCGCCCACCGTACCCTTCTTGTACGGTGAGGCCAGCAGCGATTCCTGGGTGAAATTGCCGTTGGCGTCCGGATACCAGTTCAGCAGCGCGATGCGCTTGGCACGCCACGACGGCAGCGCCGGGTTGCCGTTGAGCAGTTCGGTGTAGCGGTACTGGCCCTGCACCTCATAGGCGTCGGGCGTGGCAAGGCGGTTGCGGTCCTGCACATCCACGCGGTTCCAGCGGCCGCCGGCCAACAGTTCCCAATGCTCATCGGGCTGCCACTTCAGCGAGGCCACGGCACTGTATTCCTTGCGCTCGGCGTTGCGCAGGAAGCGGTTGTTGATCAGGTCATCGTGCATGACCGGCCCCGAACTGCCCGGCGCGATGTCTTCGTCGCTGTAGGACAGGCCATAGTCGAGGGTGAACGCGCCGGCACGAGTGTCGAACTTCGAGGTATTGCTGGCATCCAGGCCGAAGCGCTTCTGTCGCAGCGGATTGCGGTAGGCATCCTTGTAACCGGGGTCGCCACTGAAGCTGGGCGCGTCGTACCACTCGGTGCGGCGATCGAAGTACCACGGGGTGATGCCGGTCAGACTGTTGTACATCACGCTGTCGGTGTCGGTGTACGTGGCGTTGACGCGCAGGTCGACCAGTTCGCTGTCCGGATTGAAGCGATAGCGCAGGGTGTAGCTGTCCATGTCAACGTGGCCCGGATCCCACTGCGGGATGCGGTCGCGATCCACACGGATGATCTGCGACGCCATGATCTCCCCGGCGGTGCCTTCGTAGCGGCGATAGCCTGCTTCCAGCGTCTGTGCATCGTCGATGCGCCAGGTGCCCTTGAGCAGCGCCGACTTCGAGCGCGCCGAGGTATTGAAGACCTCGGTACGCGGCGGATTCAGCGGTGCCAGCGTGCGCCGGGTCTGCGGGAAATCGTCGTAGCCGTGCTTGCCGGAGAAGTAGTTCCCATTGTCGCGGTAGGCGTAGGCGGCGACCAGATCGAAGCGATCCCAGTGTCCCGCAGCGGCCACGTTGAAGAACTGGCTGCCGGTGGCGCTGCGATCGTTGCGCGGCGCGGCACTGTAGGAAGGCAGGTTGTTGGCGCTGTTGTTGGCCAGGCCGCCACGCACGCGCACGCCGAAGTCCCGCCCTTCGCGCAGCACGTCACCGATCTTCAGCGTCTCCAACTCGACCACGCCGCCGATGCCACCGGAGGCGTTGGCCTGCAGGCTCGGGCCCTTGGTGATGGTCAGGCTGGAGATCAGGTCCGGGTCGAGGTAGGTGCGCTGCGACTGGCCGGCATAACCACGGTAGGTATCCATGCTGGACTGGCCACCGTCGATGATCACCGGCACGCGGCCCTGGCCCTGGATGCCACGGATGTTGACGTCAAAGCCGTTGCCCACGCGCGGATCACCGGCGGTGACGCCAGCCACGCCCTTGACGATGTCGCCGTTGGACGTACCGCGGAATCGCTCCAGGTGGGTGCGGTTGAGCGTGGTGGCGGAGCCGACGCTGCGATAGCCGTCGAGCAGGCGCGCCTCGTCGCTGGTTGCGCCGCTGTCGATACGGTCGCCGGCCACGCTCAGCGTATCGGTGACGATCACACCGCTGTCGGCCTGCGCCGACGCTGCCGCTTCCAGGGTCACCGCATCGGCACTGACCCGGCGCACCGCCAGGCCACTGCCCTGCAGCAGGCGAGCCAGGGCCTCATCGGAAGACAGGTTGCCGCTGACCGCGTGCGAGCTCACGCCCTGGGCCAGGGTGGCCGGATACACCACCTGCACGCCGGACTGGCGCATGTAGCTGCGCAGCGCTTCATCAAGCGGCTGCGCGGGAATGTCGAAACGCTGCAGGGCCGCATGGCCGCTGGCAGCACTCTGCGCCAGTACGGACGATGGTGCGGCGCTGGCGAGGCCGGCAGCCAGCAACGCGATGCACAGGCGGGACGGGCGCAGCACGCGGCCCGGACGATGGGAGTCGAACATGGGGGAACCTGTCAGGTAATCGGAGCCGCAGGCGCGGCGTCATCCGCGGCGGGCGCGGACACGGCGACGTACGTGGCGGCGGCGGGTACGTTCGCGGGGTAAGACGGATGGGGTGGCGACAACCCCAAGAGGGAATTGCAGTTGAAGGTGTATCTCAGGTTGTCGCGGCGGCTGCCGACCGTTGGTCGGCTGCTTCCAGTGGTGGGTGCCGACCGTTGGTCGGCACACGGGCAATGGCGGGGATCTACGGGTGGACGATGGCGACCCCGAACGGCAGACGGGTAACCTGCAAACCTGCCGTTGCCGCCAGCGCGTCCAGCGCCTGCTCCGGGCGATCGATGCGCAGCGCTGCACTGACCGCCGGCAACCGCGACAGATCACCGTGCACGAAGGTCGGGCCAGCACGATAGCGCCCTACCCCTCGCACCGCGTCGGCGACGCTGGCCTGCTCCAGCAGCAGCTCGCCCTGCCGCCAGGCGCCGACACTGTCAGCCGCCACGTCATCGAGCCGCGTCACGCCACTGCGCTCGCCATAGACCGCACGCTGCCCCACCTGCAGGTACGTCCAGCCACCGTCGGCCGGGCTGGCCACACGCACCCTGCCCTGCCCGACCTGGGTTTCCACCCGGTCATCGCCGCGCGCAACGGTGAACGCGGTGGAGATGTCCTCGACCACACCATTGCCGGCACGCACGCTGAAACGCCGCTGCGCGTCCGGACTGACCTCGAACCAGACGCGGCCCCGCAGCAACTCGACCTGGCGCGCATTCACATCGAAGTGCACGGCGATCGCGCTGTCGGCATCCAGCACCGCGCGACTGCCATCAGGCAGCTGCACGTTCTGTACGACATGCGTGCTGCGATGGTCGGCCTGCGCACGCAGCCAGGCTTCCGGCCACACCACCAGCATCGCCAGCGCCGCAGCGGCGGCCATCGCCCACCGCAGGCGCTGCGGCCGGCGCCGCGCGATCGTCGCGATCGTCGCGGCCTGCGACGGACGCGGCCCTGCGCTGCGCCACAGCACACGCTCGTGCTCGAAGGCACGGCGATGCCCCGGTAGTGCCAGCCAGCACTCGAAGTCGTGCATGCGCGCATCACTGATATCGCCAGACGCCAGCCACACGATCCAGCCCCGGGCCTGTTCGGCCAGGGCATCATCGTTGGCGGCGGGCAGCGTGTTCGGCGGGCTCATGGGCTGGCAGAGAGGCGCATTCAAGCGCGGGCGAAGGAACTAGACCGCATGCACGGTCCAGTAATCAAGACGTTTCAGCGAAGGCCTGCCCCAAGCCGGGTCGTTCATCGGCCGCTGCGCGCCCAAGCCAGGCGTTGCAGCGCGGAGCGCACGTGGTTTTCGACAGTGGTCACCGACACGCCGAGGCGGCGTGCGATCGCGGCCTGGGTCAGGCCCTGCAGGCGGTTGAGGCGGAAAATGGTGCGGGTCGGCTCCGGCAGGTGGCCGGCGGCATCCAGCACCCGCTGCAGTTCGTCCTGTGCCATCGCCTGTTCTTCGGTCGAGATCACCTCGTCCGGCCCCCACAGGTAATGGTCGGCGAGCAGGCGGTTGCGGCGGGTCGATTCACGGCCGTGGTCGGTGGCCAGGTTGGCGGCCAGCCGGTACAGATAGGCCCGCGGGTTGTCGATGGCCTGGCTGTCGTCTACCCCACGCGCCTTGAACCAGACCGCCTGGATCACGTCCTCGGCACCATTGTCTCCACCGAGGATGCGCTGCACCCGGCGCAGCAGTGCCGGCCGCTCGCGGATCAGCAGTTCGGTGAGGGTGGCGGCATTGGAGGACATGCGCAGGGCCGGGAAGACAGACGGAAGGCGCCGCGCATGCTACTCCGTTAATGCGAATCAGTCACGTTCTCATCAATAGATGCACTCGGTCAGGCCGTCATAGGCGCTCTGCGACGTGCCCGGCAGTGGATCGTGCAGCGGATTGCGGGCCGCCAGCGCGGCATGGAAGGCCTCCACCCCGGTGCCCGGCATCAGCGGCAGCCGGCACAGCCAGGTCGGCTGCCGTGCCATAATCGCGCCATCGTTGCGGGAAATCTCCAGATCGCTGGCGGCAAATGCCCACAGACACTCATGGACGGTGCCACGCACCGCATCCACCGAGCAGCGCAGGCGCAGAGCGCGGATATCGCTGTACTCGCCCTCGCAGAAGGTGTCGCCACAGATGGCGTCGAAACCATGCTGCAACCGGCCTTCCAAGGCGAAGAAGCGGTCCCAGTTGGCCTCCTGGTGCGGGTAGTCGATCAGATCGACATAGGGAAACGCCTGTACCGGCGGCGCCATCAGCAGCGCGCAGGTCAGGCCGATCGGCAGGGCAGACATTTTCATGCGGGAGCTCCTCGGGAACAGGGTTCCAGCCTGCACCCGGCGTCCCGATGCCCCCATCGGGCAACACCTCCAGCAAGGGTGGGCCACTGCCGTGCCGTGCTGTCGGCCGCGCCCCCTGCACAGCGCCCGGCAAAGGCATAAAATGGGGGGCTATCCGTCTATATCTCCCACCTGGAGCACGACCATGGGTCTGGAACTCGTCTCGCCCGGCAAGAACCCGCCGGAAGAAATCAACGTCATCATCGAGATCCCGAAGGACTCGGAGCCGGTGAAGTACGAAGTGGACAAGGAAACCGGCGCGATCTTCGTCGACCGCATCCTGTCCACCCCGATGCGCTACCCCTGCAACTACGGCTACGTGCCGAGCACCCTGTGTGGCGACGGCGATCCGGCCGACGTGCTGGTGGTGCTGCCGCTGCCGCTGGTGCCGGGCTCGGTCGTGCGCTGCCGTCCGGTCGGCGTGCTGAAGATGAGCGATGAGGCGGGCAGCGACGAGAAGATCCTGGCCGTGCCGGTCTCGAAGATCTTCAGTGGCTACGCCCACGTTGAAGACATCGCCCAGGTCTCGAGCCACTGGCTGGAGCGCATCGGCCACTTCTTCGAGCACTACAAGGACCTGGAGAAGGGCAAGTGGGTCAAGCTGGACGGTTGGGGCGGCGCCGCTGAGGCCAAGCAGATCCTGATCGAGGCGCACCAGCGCCACCTCGACAGCAAGGCCTGAGCCTGAACCGGATCGCTCCGGCGCAGGCCGTCGGAGCGATGCGGGTCACGTTTCATGACTGCGGCGCATCACCTTTGTCGCCGTATTAGGTAAATTGCGTCACTTCACACGTCGTCGACATCCATCGTCGAGACAGCCAGGGGAATGTGTCGTGCGTATTCTGCTTGTTGGGGATGCAGCCAGCCTGCCGGCCGAGCTGACCGAATTCATTGCCGATCTTGGGGAAGACTGGCAGCCGCTGACCGCTATCGATGGCCAGACCGCGATGACCGCGGTGGCTACGCAGGGCGTGGATGCGGTGATCGTCTGTCCGCAGCTGCCGGACCTCAATGCAACCACGTTGCTCGGCCAGATCCGGACGCTGCGCCCGGAAACCATCCGCATCGCACTGGTGGATGCACAGCATGGCAACCGCCCGCCACCGGCGCGCCTGATCGGTGTCGCCCATCGTTTCCTGCCGTTGCCACTGGCGCCGGAAGTGCTGTTGGAAGCACTGACCAGCCTGGAAGAACTACGCGAGGTGCTGGACAGCCCTCGTCTGCGTGATGCCATCGGCCGCATCGAGAAACTGCCGTCGCCGCCGCACCTGTACCTGAGCCTGACCCAGGCGCTGGAGCATGACGACGACGCCGACAGCGCCGACGTGGCCAAGCTTGTGGCGGCCGATCCGGCCATTGCCGCGAAGGTGCTGCAGCTGTCGAACTCGGCGTTCTTCAGCCAGGGGCGCACCATTGCCGACCTGCGTACGGCGGTGACACGCCTTGGCCTGTCGACGCTGCGCGACCTGGTACTGGCCAGTGAAGTGTTCTCGGCACCGACGTTGTCCACGGCCGAACGCAACTCGCTGCAGCAACGTGCCCTGCTCGCCTCGCGGCTGGCCGCACGCCTGCTGCCCGAATCCAGCGCCGAACTGGGCGCGACCGCCGCCCTGCTGGCCGACATCGGCCTGCTGCTGCCCGGCGTGCGCAACGAGCGCAGCGAACCGTCGCTGGCCGGTGATACCCGCCCAGGCCACGCCGAAGCCGGCGCCTACCTGCTGGGCCTGTGGGGACTGCCGATGCCGATCATCGAAGCGGTGGCGTTCCACCTGCAGCCGCAGCGTGCGAACACGCGCAGCTTCTGGGTGACCGGCGCCGTGCACGTGGCCCTGGCGCTGGTCAATGGCGATCCGGTGGACGAGGACTACCTGCAGCGCGCGGGCGTGCTCAACAAACTGCCGCAGTGGCGCGAGCATGCCAACAGCCTGATGGGGCTCACGCCCAGCGAAGCCTGATCACACCGGCAATGCATGCGATGAAGGCGCGCCCGCAGTGACGCGCCTTCGTTGCATCAGGGCTGCGCGCAGTGGTCGTACACGCAGCGCTCGAACAGGAACTGGCAGTACGCCGCATCCTCACCGGCCTTGATGCAGTTGCTGCGCACCTCCGCGCAATAGCGGCCATTGGCACACACCAGCGGACCGGCCGACACACTGCCGGCCAGGCTCAGGACGGCGAGAACCGCCGCAGCGAACATCCGTGGCATCGCGTTCTTCATTTCGCGCTCTCCTTGGTCCGGAATGGACCTCTGTGAACGTACCAGCGGTCCAGTTGCGACAAGCGTGACCTCTGTCGCTGAACCGCCCGATTCAGAGTTTCCCGACCCGGCCCTGCCAAACGCAAAGAGGGCGGGCCTTGCGGCCCGCCCTCCTCGTATTGCCTTCAGGCTTCGATGGATCAGAAGCGCTGGTTGTACTGGATGAACAGGAAGCGGTCGTAATCCAGCATCGGGTCCAGCTGCACGGCGCTGGCGTTGGTCACCGCGTAGGTGATCGGCGGGGTCTTGCCGAACACGTTGCGGGCACCGACGGTCACGCTGCCGTTCCACGGAGCCTGCCAGGTGGCCGAGATGTCGTGATAGACGATCGCACCCTTCTTGTTGGCACCCAGGCCGCCGGTCCAGCCACCGTTCTCGGTGTAGTAATCCGGCTGGTTGCACTCCAGGCCATTTTCCTGGTCGTAGCAGAAGTCGCGGAAGCCGCCGTAGTAACGCATGGTCCAGGTGGCCGACAGGTCGCCCTTGGTCCAGGTGGTTGCCAGGGTGCCGCGGACACGCGGGTAGTTCCAGTAGCCTGCGTAGTCATCCCATGCAGCGCCCTTGGTGGCCTGCTGACGGAAGCTGGTCAGGTAGTTGGTGTCCAGGTTGAACGACAGGGTACCGAAGCTGTATTCCGGCATACGGTAGCGGACGCCGAAGTTGTAGCCTTCGGTTTCCAGCGAACCCAGGTTGGCATTGCCGCGGCTCAGGCCGGTGACCTGCTGGCCATTGGCAACGTCGCCACGGCTGTACTGGTCACAGAAGGCCTGCACACCGTTCTGGTAGCACTGGTTCAGCACGTAGTTCGCCGACAGCGCGGTGATCACGTTGTCCACGGTGATCTTGTACCAGTCCAGCGAGACGTTCAGGCCGCTGACGAAGCTCGGGCTCCACACCAGGCCCGCGGTGCGGGTCTTGCTGGTTTCCGGCTGCAGCTTGTCGTTGCCCACGCCCGAGTTGAACGGGTTGTTGCCCTGGGTGTCACGGGCACTGATCGGACGACCAGCAGCGTCGGTCTGACGGAAGTCGGACGCCAGGCCTTCAGCACCGCAACGGGCGGCAACGGCCGGGTTGCTGCGCTGGCCGAACACGGCATCACACGGATCGGTGAACTTGTCGAAGGTCTGCGAACCACCGCCGAAGGTGTCGTCCAGGGTCGGGGCACGGAAGCCCTCGCCGTAGGTCGCACGCACCAGCAGGTCGTCGATCGGCTTCCAGGTCACGCTGAACTTGCTGTTGACCGTGTTGCCGAACTTGTCGTAGTCCGAGTAGCGGCTGGCGATATCCAGCGACAGCTCCTTGGCACCCGGCAGGTCACGCAGCAGCGGCACCATCAGTTCCAGGTAGAACTCGTTGGTCTTGTACTTGCCTTCGGTCGGCTGGGCGGCCAGCTCGGTGGTGTAACCCGAGGAGGACAGCGCGTCCGGGTGGTCGTAGCCCGACACTTCACGATGCTCGTAACCGGCAGCGAAGGCGAACTCGCCCGCATTGCCCGGCATGTCGAACAGCGAACCGGTGATGTTGGCGAAGTACTGCTTGCTCTTGCTCTGGCCGGTCGAGTTCAGCAGGGTGTTGATGTACTTCAGCGCATCCGGGGTCGCGGCGCTGGCGCCGCCCAGCAGGTCGAACGGGACGCAGCTGCCCGGGCTGGTGCCCAGCGCGATCGGGTTGGCAGCGGTGCCGCACTGGGCGACGCCGTTGGCGTTGATGAACGACGGGCCGAGGGCGTTCTTCAGTGCCAGCAGGTTGATGTTGCCCGAGCTGGTCTGGGTCACATCGAACTGGTTGTAGTTGATGCCCACATCCCAGTCGAACGGACGGTTGTTGAAGTCGAAGTTGCCTTCCAGGGCCGCGTCGAAGTGCAGCGACTTGACGTTGTTCTGGGTGATGCGCGGCAGTTCGAAGATACGACGGCCCCAGCCACCGATGTCAACGCCGGCGCCCGGGTTGGCCCAGTTGCCCAGCGGGTTGTAGATGCTGTCCTTGCTGATCGCCACCGGGAACTGCGGCTGCGAGGTGCCGGTCAGCGGGTAGCCGGCGATCTGGCGCTTGGAGTCACGCTCGGAGTACATCGCCGTCGACTTCAGACGCAGGTTGTCGTTGATGTCGTAGCTGGCCGAGGTGAACATGGTCTTCGACTCAGCGCCCTGGTTCAGCATCATCTGCTGCGAGGCGTTGTAGTAGTCGTCCAGACCAATCAGGTGGTAGTTGTTGAAGTTGTTCGACGGCTGGCCAACGCCGACCGGGGTGTCCCACGAACCGGTGTGGTTGACCACCCAGGTGTTCGGGACCCACTTGCCAGCCTTGTTGTATTCACCAGCACCGGCGGTGCCTTCGGCACGCGGATCGGTGAAGCGGCCCCACGGGCCCGCCGGGCTCAGACCGTCTTCCTTGTGGCCCTGGCCATAGGAGTACTGGGTCAGGCCACGATCCTTGGCCCACACCGGATCTTCCTTGATGTAGTTCGCGCCGAACACGATCGAGGAGCGCTCGCCGGTGGCACCCAGGGTCAGGCTGTACTGGGTCTTGGAACCGTCGCCGTGGCTGTTCTGGCCGTAATAGGCACTGGCCTCGGCGCCGTCGAAGTTCTTGCGCAGGATGATGTTGACCACGCCGGAGATGGCGTCGGAACCGTAGATCGCCGAGGCGCCGTCCTTCAGGACTTCAATGCGCTCGATCAGCGAGGTCGGGATGGTCGACATGTCGGTGAAGCCGGCCAGGCTGGTGCTCCAGCGCTTGCCGTTGACCAGCACCAGCGTGCGCTGCTCACCCAGGTTGTACAGGCTGACGTACTGGCCGCCCTGTTCCGGGTTGGACGCCAGCACGGCCGCCTTGCTGAAGGTCTGGGTGCCTGCCACGGACAGGTTCTGCAGCAGGTCGCCGACGCTGACCAGGCCCGAACGCTGAATGTCCTCATGGCTTACGGTGAGGACCGGCTGGGAGGTTTCCACATCCACCGAGCGGATGCGGGAGCCGGTGACTTCCAGGCGATCAAGGGTGGTGGGGGCACTGGCTTCCTGGGCGGAAGCAAATGCCGGGGCAAGCGCCAGTGCGATGCCGGCGGGCAGCAGGCCCAACCGCACAGCAGGGGTGCGAACGTTCATCAATCTCTCCAAGGTACGTGTTAGTAGCGTGTTAAAACGCTTCAGCACGTTACGATTGCGTTGCGACGCTGTATTTGCGCGACCCAACCGGAGACTTTGCAGAATGTGGCGGGAGCAAGCCGTCGTTTTCCCTGAAGCGGGAGGCCGACTGGCCGTAGCGGGCCCGGAAGGCACGCGCGAAACTGCAGCAGTTGTCGAATCCGCTCGCCGCGGCGACTTCTCCCACCATCATGTCGGTATCGCGCAGCAGGTCGGCTGCCCGCTCCAGGCGCAACCGCGCCGAAAGCGATTGGGGGCTCTCTTCGTACAGGCTCTGGAACGTCTTGGAGAGGTACCAGCTGGAGAAATTGGTCAGCTCGGCCAGCTCGCCGATGCGCACCACCCGGTGACTGTTGCCTTCCAGATACAGGCGGGCGCGCTGCATGCGGCCAAAGACCTGGCGTTTGCGGCTGCGTGACCGGCCCGGGCAGCGCTGCACATTGTCGGCCAGCCCACGCTGCAGGCCCGCCAGATGCAGCAGCAATGGGCGCAGCGCCTGTGCCGGCATGCCGCTGGCCAAGGCATCGCGCCAGAGGCGCAGGGCAACCCGGGCGTCGCCGCGGCTCATGCGACCACGGCCCGCATACAGGCCGCAGTCGGCCATCTCGGACAGTACACGCAGCGCTTCGGCGTTCAGGTTCAGGCCAACGCACAGGCTGCTGCGTCCTGCCTGGACCAGCGGACGCGACTCCTTCTCGAAGGCGATCCACTCCCCGTGGCGCAGGCGGAAGCGTCCTTCCTTGGCCTCGACCCAGGAATTGCCCCGGACCTGAAGCCAGACCGTGAAGCTGGTGCCTGCGGTCTGCAGGCTGCCCAGCCGGGCCACGCCCATGCAGGTCGGCGCAACATCGTCGAGGGCCTTGTCGAGGGAGACGGTTTGGCCGCGATCGGCCAGCGAGAGTTGACGCATGGGGCACCACGGGTTTGCCTGATACAGGCCTCCGTTTTGCCTAATCAGGCGTCACGCCGTCAGGAAAATCCGCCGAGATCGCCACGAATTCGCGGCGAGAACCCCACGAAGAAATCACGAAGAAATATTCTTCTTCAGTATCAACGAGTTGAGGAATGCCGGGAACAGCGTCGGGGCGGGCTTGGGCAGCTGCATTACGCCGATGTCGGCGCCATCACTGATCGCCAGGGCGACGAACAGATCGCGTCCATCGGCACTGGCACTGATGCCGTTGCCCGCACTGAGGCGCTGTCGATCCAGGCAGCGTTCGGGCGCTTCCTTGCCGGCCTGGATATGGACCAGAGTGGTACCGCACTCGGCAGAGGTACCGAGATAGCCAATGCCACCCGCGCCAGCCACGGTCCAGGTCCGATAGCGCCACCGGCTGGGCCGGTCTTCACTGACCTGCTGCACGCTGGCCGGGGACAGCGACGCGTCCACCGACCACAAGCCACCGGACGCCAGCCGGGTGAACAACACCCGGCCGCCACCGCGATCGAAACGGGCCTGGGAGACGCCATCAATGCTGGCCAACCGGCGCCAGGGGGTCACGCTGCGATCAAACAGGCTCAACCGGGTGCGCTGCTCGGCATCGCGCTCGACCACGAGCAGCTGTCCGGGGGTCGCCCCATACAGCGCCTGCAATGGCTGTTCGACCGGAACCGGCAGCGGCTGCAGGCGTTCGTCACGCGGTGCGATTTCGTAGACCACGGTGCGCCCGTGCTCGTCACGACCGACCACCAGCAACTGGCGGCTGTCAGCCGACCAGTCCGGCGCCTGCCGGCCTTCCGGCCGCAACCCCTCGATCGGCCGCAGCGAATCCGGCCGCTGCATGTCGGCCCACCACAAGGCGAAACTGCCGGAGCGGTCGGAGGTGAAGACCAGCTGGCGGCCATCGGGCGCTGCCATCGGCTGACCGTCACGCCCACTGGAGGCGAACAGGCGTTCGGCGCCCCCGCCTGCCATCGGCATCCTGAACACACCGAACTGTGCACGGCGATGGACGAAAGCCAACACGTCACCATGGCGTGACACCGTCGGCCATTGCGCGTCATCAAGGCCGGCATCACGCAGCGTACGCCGCTCGACATCCAGGTAGTACAGGCGCACCTCGCTGTCGACGCGGCGGCCGAACACGATGCTGCGCCCGTCGCCCAGCCAGGCCCAGCCGCGCTGCTCGGCGGACTCGTTGGTCAATTGTTCCAGCGCACCGCCGCCTGCTGGCATCCGCCAGAGGTCGCCCATCTGCGGGTTGCGGACAAACACCAGCCACTTGCCGTCGGGCGAGTAACGCGGCGCGTAGTCGAAATCATCCTGGTCAACCTCATACGCCAGCGCGCGCCATTGCCCGCTGGCCAGGTCGAGCACGCGGATACCACGATGGGCGTAGCGGCCCACCATGCTGCCGAAGACCAGGCCACGGCCATCGGGGGTCCAGTCGAAACTCAGCAGCTCGGTTCCGTCGCAGCGCGTGGCCTGGCGCACGACGCCTCCGGTCGCGCTGGCGATCAATACCTGGCACCCCCCATCGGCACTGAAACGGGCAAAAGCGATCTCGCGCCCATCCGGCGACCAGCTCGGGAAACGGTCACTGGCACCCTTGGGTGGCAGCGCCAGCTGCCTGGCCGGGGCATTACCGGACGTCTGCACCTTGATGGCGCCGCCGCCGGCACCGTCCTCGTTGGCGCCTTCATAGGCAACCTGCGAGCCATCCGGCGAAAGCGTGGGATACGTCTCAAAACCACTGGTCGCAGTGATCAAGCGATAGGGGCGCTGCGGGCTGCCGATCACCCGCACACCGTTCTCGACCGCCGCATCCACTGGCGAACTCGTTTCCGGTCCGCGGCGCAACAGCAGCGTGGCCATGACCACCAGCGCGGCCAGCATCAGCACACCCAGCACCCACAGCAGTTGCCGGCGCAACTGCCGCCATCCACTGCGCCGTGAAGGAGCCGGCAACACCGTCGCCGTCGGAATCGCACTGGCACCTGCCAGCGCGGGCATCACCTCAGGGACCGCATCAACCTCCACGACAGGCGCCACGTCATCCAGCACCAGCACCGGCACCAACAGGCGATAGCCGCTCTTGGCGATGGTCTCGATGTAGGCCTGGCCATTGTCGTCGTCATTGGCGAACACCTTGCGTAGCTGGGTGACCGCCTGGGTCAGCACGTCATTGGTGGGCAGCGTATCGGGCCAGACTTCTGCAAACAGCTCTTCACGGGTCACGACCCGCCCCGGCTGGCGCATCAGCACCCGCAGCACGCCCAGCGCCTTCGGCGTCAACCGGAGAGGTCGACGTGCGCCTTCGACCTCGACCTCTCGCGAGGACAAGGTGATGACGCAGTCGCCAACCTGGATACGGTCGGCCTCGACGGGCAGGAATTCGCTGCTGTTCATCTTCCGCTATACAGTAGGGACGGGGTCTGGGCAGGGTTCACCAGCAATACCGCCCCTACCGTCCCTGGACAGGGCCATCGAAAAGCCAGATTCCGCACAAAGCATCGGCGCATACCGCAAAAACAATATCGCCCCCGGATATTAGCCTAAGCCGGTTACCCCGCCTATGACGGGGTCGACACTCAGGCTCTCTCTCGCCGACGCATTCACATAATCTGCTTCACTATTCGCGCCCTCTTGGGCGCGAAATTTTTATCTGGCGTTCATTTTCACATGCGCCGAAGCATGGTCAGACCGACCAATCTCGATACGACAAGCGCCACGTACATAACGCCTGCGAACTGTTCAAGCATGACCAGTGCCCGCGCTTGCGGGTGCAGCGGCACCACGTCGCTCAAACCCACTCCGGACAACAAGCTGAAGCTCAGATAAAGAAGCTCCATCCACGTCCGCTGCGCCCCACCGCCAGTGCCCTGGAAACTGCCCGGATACCACTGCTGGCAGACCGCGAAGGTGAATGCGAAGGCCCAGGCCAGCAGTGTGAAGGTTGCTCCAGCAGCAAACAGTTCATCGCGGGTGACTTTATGGTCCTGCAGCATGTAGGCGATCAGGGCCCCCGCCGTATAGAAATACAGCAGGCTTTCCAGCAACTGCGCAGTGGTCAACAGGGCAGTCCGGTCCAGCAGTGCGCCGGCCAGCGAGAACACCACCGAGGGAATGGCCAGCAGCAGCGCCAGCCAGGTGCCCAGCGGGCTGCGCTGGACCACCCACAGCGCCAGGCCGAGTACCGCCATGCCGAACATGCCCAAGGCCGCGCGCGCCCCAGCAGTGTCATCCAGCGCCGGATACAGGACTACCGCCAGCAGTTGCGCGCCCAGCAGCCATGCAGACGGATGGCGGCGGGCGATGGCCAGCCAGCGGGTGGTCACGGCAACGGGCATGGCGTCCTTTTCCCCTGGGCGATGCGGCGAGGATAGCCGGGATGGATGTGAGGCTCCGGTAGCGCCGGGCCATGCCCGGCGGCTGTCCTGAACCCCCACGTCGCCGGGCATGGCCCGGCGCTATCTGGGCGGGATCAGCCCTGGTGATAGACCTCGGCACCGGCGGCACGGAATGCCTCCGACCTTTCCTTCATGCCCGACTCGGCGTACTCGCGCACGTCCTGGGTGATCTTCATCGAACAGAAGTGCGGACCGCACATCGAACAGAAGTGGGCCAGCTTGTGCGCGTCCTTGGGCAGTGTCTCGTCGTGGAACTCCTTGGCCTTCTCAGGATCCAGGCCAAGGTGGAACTGGTCTTCCCACCGGAACTCGAAACGCGCCTTGCTCAGCGCGTTGTCGCGCACCTGCGCGCCCGGATGGCCCTTGGCCAGATCGGCCGCATGGGCGGCGATCCGATAGGCCATGATGCCGTCGCGCACGTCCTGGCGGTTGGGCAGGCCGAGGTGCTCCTTCGGCGTCACGTAGCAGAGCATCGCGGTGCCGAACCAACCGATCATCGCTGCACCGATCGCGCTGGTGATGTGGTCGTAGCCCGGCGCAATGTCGGTGGTCAGGGGGCCCAGCGTATAGAACGGCGCTTCGCCACACTCACGCAGCTGCTTGTCCATGTTCTCCTTGATCAGCTGCATCGGCACGTGGCCGGGGCCTTCAATCATGGTCTGCACATCATGCTTCCAGGCGATCTTCGTCAGCTCGCCCAGCGTTTCCAGTTCACCGAACTGCGCAGCATCATTGGCATCGGCGATGCAGCCCGGGCGCAGGCCATCACCCAGCGAGAAGGTCACGTCGTAGGCCTTCATGATTTCGCAGATGTCTTCGAAGTGGGTGTAGAGGAAGTTCTCCTTGTGGTGCGCCAGGCACCACTTGGCCATGATCGAGCCGCCGCGGCTGACGATGCCGGTGACCCGCTTGGCGGTGAGCGGCACGTAGCGCAGCAGCACGCCGGCGTGGATGGTGAAGTAGTCCACGCCCTGCTCGGCCTGCTCGATCAGGGTGTCGCGGAAGATCTCCCAGGTCAGTGCTTCGGCGCGGCCGTCGACTTTTTCCAGCGCCTGGTAGATCGGCACGGTACCGATCGCCACCGGCGAGTTGCGGATGATCCACTCGCGGGTCTCGTGGATGTGCTTGCCAGTGGACAGGTCCATCACCGTGTCGCCGCCCCAGCGGATTGCCCACACCAGCTTCTCCACCTCTTCGGCAATACCGGAGGACACCGCGCTGTTGCCGATGTTGGCGTTGATCTTGGTCAGGAAGTTACGGCCGATGATCATCGGCTCACTTTCCGGATGGTTGATGTTGTTGGGCAGCACCGCACGGCCGCGCGCGATTTCATCGCGCACGAACTCCGGCGTGATGATCTTCTGGATCGAAGCGCCGAACGCCTCGCCCGGATGCTGCTGCAACAGGCCGGCATCGCGGATCGCTTCCAGCCGCTGGTTCTCGCGGATCGCGACGAATTCCATTTCCGGGGTGATGATGCCGCGGCGCGCGTAATGCATCTGGGTGACGTTGGCACCTGCGCGCGCACGGCGCGGCAGGCTGCGCGCGGGGAAGCGCACCGCATCGAGCTTCGGGTCATGCTCGCGATCGCGACCGAACGAAGAACTCAGTCCTTCCAGCCGCTCGGTATCACCGCGTTCTTCCACCCAGCCGCGACGCAGTGCCGGCAAACCAGCGGACAGATCGATGCGCACCTCCGGGTCGGTGTACGGGCCCGACGTGTCGTAAACGGTCACCGGTGCATTCTCTTCTCCGCCGAACAAGGTCGGCGTGCGGGTCAGCGCGATCTCGCGCATCGGCACCTGCAGATCCGGGCGTGAACCGGGCACGTGGATCTTGCGCGAACCGGGAATGGGCCGGGTCACGGATTCGGAGAGTTGCTGGGCCTGTTGCTGCAGGGCGGAGAGCTGTGCGTTCATCGGGCATCGTCCAGGAAGGTCAGGGACGAAGCGGCGGCGCACTGCGGCCGCATCCGGACGGTCCTTGGGCGGAGTCCGGGCATGGCTGCACTGCAAAGCTTCCCTACGCCGGTATGAGCCGGATCAGGTTCCAAGGGACTGTCTCAACCGTGGCCACATGGCCGCGGTACCCCCGCTTCTTGCCGTGCATTAGAGCATAGAACGCACTGCAGCTCATGGCCGTTCATCCATGCATGGCGTGGCGCTGCTCCATCGGCATTAACAGAACCGTGACATCGCATTCAGTAACGTGCACGCGCATCGTGCCGCTGCGGCCGATGTTTCCTTTGCCGCCTTCGCGGCTCCTGCCCGGTTCGTGCTGCATGCCGCCGGCCCCCTCGCAGCAAGCTCTGCTCGCTCCCCTCAATCCCTTGATCGGAGAAGCTCCTTCATGGTGTTTCGCGTTTCCATCGCACTCGTTCTGCTGCTGGTGCTGCTGGCTGGCTTCGCGCCCGGCCCGTTCAATACCGTCGTTCAGTCGGTACTCGCCGATGTCATCCGCAGTGTCGGCTGGCTCTATCTTCTGGTCGTGTTCCTGGCGCTGACTTTCCTGATGTACCTGGCATTCGGTCGCTTCGGCAACCTGCGCATCGGCGGTGAAGATGCCGAGCCGGAGTTCTCGCGCGCCAGCTGGATGTCGATGCTGTTCGCCGCCGGCATGGGCATCGGCCTGGTGTTCTGGGGCGCCGCCGAGCCGATTTCCCACTTCACCAAGCCTCCGGAAGGCCTTGCACCGCAGAGCATGGACGCGGCGCGGGCTTCGATGCGCTATGCGTTCTTCCATTGGGGCCTGCATCCATGGGCAATCTACGCGCTGATCGGCCTGGCGATGGCCTGGTTCCAGTTCAACCGCAATGGCCGTGGACTGGTCAGTGACATGCTGCAACCGATCATCGGCCGCCACCATCGTGGCTGGATCGGACGCGTGGTCAACATCGCCGCGGTCGTGGCCACCGCGATTGGCGTTGCCACCACGCTGGGCTTTGGCACCATCCAGATCGCTGCCGGCATGGAACGCGTGTTCGGCCTGCACGCGGGTGTGCCACTGCAGCTGACCATCATCGCCATCGCGTTCGTGCTGTACATGGCGTCCACCGCCAGCGGTGTCGAGCGCGGCGTGAAGTGGCTGTCCAACTTCAATCTTGCGCTGGCCGCGCTTCTTGCGGCCACCGTACTGGTGCTGGGCCCGACCGGATTCATCTTCGATACGTTCACCACCACTCTGGGGTCGTACCTCAACCAGCTGGTGACGATGAGCCTGCGCATGTCGCCGTTCTCGGGCAGCACATGGGTAGCGGACTGGACCATCTTCTACTGGGCGTGGTGGATTTCCTGGGCGCCGTTCGTCGGCTCGTTCATCGCGCGCATCTCGCGTGGGCGCAGCGTCCGCGAGTTCGTCATCGGCGTCGTGCTGGCACCGACGGTGCTGGGCTTCTTCTGGTTCGCGGTGTTTGGTGGTACTGCACTGTGGGCGCAGATCTTCGGCCACGCCGACCTGGTGCAGGCGCTGGGCAACGGCTATGAGACGGTGCTGTTCACCCTGTTTGACAGCATGCCGCTGCCCTTGCTGCTTTCCTGCATCGCACTGGTGCTGCTGATGATCTTCTTCGTGACATCAGCCGATTCGGCGGTGCTGGTGCTGGCCAGCATGTCCACTGACGAGGCAGGCGATCCGCCGTTGAAGCGCAAGCTGGCCTGGGGCATCGCGGTGGCATTGATCGCAGCCGCATTGCTGCTCGCCGGTGGCCTGGATGCGCTGCAGGGCATGATCACGATCGCGGCGTTGCCATTCGCGCTGCTGATGGTGCTGGTGATGGTGTCGCTGTACCGGGTACTGGACCAGGAGTACACCCGCGAGCGGCGGCAGGCGCAGCGCCAGCGGCACATGATCGACGCGTGGATCGCGCGCGAGATGGCGGCGCAGGAAGAGACCCAGGCGGAGGCGGCGCGCGCGCACGATCAGGATTGAGGGAGTTTTGCAGCCTGCGGCTGCACCGCTTTTCTTTCAAGCAAGAGCAAGTTCAAAACCCAGAGCAGCTCTGGGCTTCTACTGGTTGGGCGGGTCGGTGTGGGTGGGCAGGACACGCCGTAAACCCGTCCATGGGGGCTCGATGGCGCCATCCATGGCGCCAACGGTCCTGCCCACCCACACCGCCCCACCCCCGACAGGTTACGTGTGACGGTTGGTCCATCCACGGCATGCGTGGATGAGGTGTATCGGAAAACAGGAAGGGGTCGGATCCGTTTTCCTCCGGAAAACGGATCCGACCCCAACCCGCAGCGCGCAGCTGTTGCTGTTGCCTTTGCTTTTGATCTTCTTTTTTCTTTTCCTGCGGTGACGGGCACGGAAACTGTCAGGGGCCGGGCGGGTGGGCTGGGCGGGGGTGTCCGCGGCATGGATGCCGCGGCCAAGCCTCCAGGGACGGATTCAAGGCGTCCCCCGACCAGCCCACCCGCCCGGCCCAATCACATGATCCCGCTTCCACGAACCATCACCGCAGAGGGGGCTCAGCCCGGTGGCCGGAAAACCTCAGTACCCCGCCGCCTGCCCATCCTTGCGGCTCTCCGAAGCACCGTAGTAAACCCCGGTCTCGGGATCACGCATGATCGCCTGGTACCCGCCGTAGGGCCCGTCGGCGAACACGATGCGATGCCCCTTGCGCATCAACGCACGCACCGTCTCATACGGGAACCCGGTCTCCAGATTCACTTCGCCGCCATCGGTCATCGCCGTGGCCTGTCCGGTCGGTTCGGTCGAGCCTTCATGCTGGATGCGCGGTGCGTCACCGGCTTCCTGCAGGTTCATCCCGAAGTCCACCAGGTTCATCACGATCTGTGCGTGGCCCTGCGGCTGCATCGCGCCGCCCATCACGCCGAAGCTGGCATACGGCTTGCCACCCTTGGTGATGAACGCCGGGATGATCGTCTGGAACGGGCGCTTGCCCGGTGCGTAGCCATTGGGATGGTTCTTCTGCAGCACGAACATCTCGCCACGATCCTGCAGGATGAAGCCCAGCCCCGGCGGCGCCATGCCGCTGCCCATGCCGCGGTAGTTGGACTGGATCAGCGAGACCATCATGCCGTCGGCGTCGGCCACGGTCATGTAGATGGTGTCGCCTTCTTCCAGCTGCTTCGGCGTGCCCGGCTGCACTTCCTTCAGCGCCTTGTCCATCGAGATCAACGCGCGGCGCTGTGCGGCGTAGTCCTTGGAAATCAGCTTCTGCACGGGCGCCGGCTGGAACGCCATGTCGGCATAGAAGCGCGCGCGGTCGGCGAAGGCCAGCTTCTTCGCTTCAACGAACAGGTGCACATGCTCGGGTGAACCGAACGGGATTTTCGAGAAGTCGTAGCCTTCCAGCACATTGAGGATCTGCAGCGCGGCAATGCCCTGGCTGTTCGGCGGCAGCTCCCACACGTCGTAGCCACGGTAGTTGCTGCTGACCGGTTCGACCCATTCACCGTGGTGGTCGGCCATGTCCTGGTAGCTCAGGTAGCCACCGTTGGCCTTGAAGTAGTCGCCGATGGTGCGGGCGATGTCTCCCTTGTAGAAGGCATTGCGGCCACCGTCGGCGATTTTCTGCAGGGTGCTGGCCAGGTTCGGGTTCTTCCACATCTCACCCTTGCGCGGGGCGTGGCCATTGATCGTGAACTGCTCCTTGAAGCCCGGATACTGCGACAGCTTGGGCACCGAGCGGTCCCAGTAGTAGGCGATCACTTCAGCCACCGGGTGACCGTCGCGGGCATAGCGGATGGCCGGGGCCAGGTTGTCGGCCATCGGCTTGCGGCCGAAACGGTCGTGCAGGGCGAACCAGCCGTCGACCGCACCAGGCACCGACACCGGCAGCGGGCCCGTGGCGGGAATCTCCTTCAGGCCACGGCGCTGGAACTCGGCAAGGGTCAGCGACTTCGGCGAGCGGCCCGAGCCGTTGTAGCCGTAGAGCTTCTGCGTCTTCGGGTCCCAGACGATGGCAAACAGATCGCCGCCGATGCCGTTGCCGGTCGGCTCCATCAGGCCGAGTGCGGCGTTGGCGGCGATCGCCGCGTCCACCGCCGAGCCACCGCCCTTCATCACATCCAGCGCGATCTGGGTGGCCAGCGGCTGCGAAGTGGCGGCCATGGCATGCGGGGCGATCACCTCCGAGCGGGTGGCGAAGCTATGGCCGGTGATGCGATCGGCGGCGAAGGACAGCGCGGGCACGGCAGCCAGCACGGCGGCAGCGAGCAGGGAACGGGCAAGGCGTCGGGACACGGTCGGGTTCCGGTGGAAGGGTGATGCCCCGATCTTCGCCGCTGCGGCCTTCATGCGGTATCGGGCAGAGGTCATGGACCAGGCGGGTGATCCGCCGGGCATGGCCCGGCGCTACCCGCACAGTACCCGGTAGCGCCGGGCCATGCCCGGCGAGCGAAGCGGCAGAGACGCCCCCATTCCCGCGCAAAAACCACAACGAAAAGAGTGAATTCGGGTTCACCGAAACACTTTCAGCGGCAACCATCCTTGTGCTGCAAGCGATTGCGCTGGATGCAGCAGCAACCGATGGAAATTCCATCGCAAGGGTTGACATCGCCGAAACGGCTGTGTTTCTCTCGATCACATGTTGCATCACAACACGCCACCGCGAACCCACATTGAAGCCGCCGACATCGGCGCCGCCTCGCTGCGTTCGATTCTTGTGCTCGTACTTATTACCCAACCAACAGGTGCGGGACGAGCCAGCGTGTAAGCAACAAACACACCGGAACTCATCAAAAACCCGCACCCGCCCCGGTGCGGGTTTTTTCATTTCAGGACCTGGTTTCAGACGCAACCACCATGAACAACGCCACCTTCAAAACCAGGACCAGCACCACCACGACGCCTCGTGGTGGCTGTGCCTGTGCGATGCGCGGCGCCTCCTCCACCGCTTTCCCCTGACCGGCCGGCACGTCGCCTCGACGACCGGCCGTTCTTTTTTCTTCCCACCGCAAGGAACCTCCCCCATGAGCACCAACGACCTGCCCCAGACCAAGATCGCTGTCATCGGCTACGGCAGCCAGGGCCGCGCGCACGCGCTGAACCTGCGTGAATCCGGCTTCGATGTGGTGGTAGGCCTGCGCCCGGGCGGCCCCACCGAGGTCAAGGCGCAGGCCGACGGCTTCACCGTGAAAGCACCGGCCGATGCGGTGAAGGATGCCGACCTGGTCGCCGTGCTGACCCCGGACATGGTGCAGAAGAAGCTCTACGACGATGTGCTGGCACCGAACATGAAGCAGGGTGCGGTGCTGCTGTTCGCGCACGGACTGAATGTGCATTTCGACATGATCAAGCCGCGCGAGGACCTGGACGTGGTGCTGGTCGCGCCCAAGGGCCCCGGTGCACTGGTGCGCCGCGAGTACGAAATCGGTCGTGGCGTGCCGTGCATCTGGGCGGTCTACCAGGACAAGAGCGGCAAGGCCGCCGAGTATGCCCTGGCCTATGCCGGTGGCCTGGGCGGCGCCCGCGCCAACCTGATCCAGACCACCTTCAAGGAAGAGACCGAGACCGATCTGTTCGGCGAACAGGCGGTGCTGTGCGGCGGTGCCTCGGCGCTGGTGCAGGCCGGTTTCGAGACGCTGGTGGAAGCCGGTTACCAGCCGGAAATCGCCTACTACGAAGTGCTGCACGAACTGAAGCTGATCGTCGACCTGTTCTATGAAGGCGGCATCTCGCGCATGTTGGAGTTCATCTCCGAGACTGCGCAGTACGGCGACTACGTCAGTGGCCCGCGGGTGATCGACGCCGGTACCAAGGCGCGCATGAAGGAGGTCCTGAAAGACATCCAGGACGGCACCTTCACCAAGAACTGGGTAGCCGAGTACGAAGCGGGCCTGCCGAACTACAACAAGTTCAAGCAGGCCGACCTGGAGCACCCGATCGAGAAGGTAGGCAAGGAACTGCGCGCCAAGATGGTCTGGTTGCAAGGACAGGCCGCGTAACCACGCGGCCTCCCCCACCCGCTTTGCAAGGTTCCCCCATGAACTCTTCCACACACCGCAGCGCGCCAGCCAACGGCGCGCGCTGGCTGACCCAGGCGCTGGAAGCCGAAGGCGTCCGTACGCTGTTCGGTTATCCCGGCGGCACCATCATGCCGTTCTACGACGCGCTGGTGGATTCGTCGCTGAAGCACATCCTGGTACGTCATGAGCAGGGCGCGGCGCTGGCTGCCAACGGCTTCGCCCGCGCCAGCAACCAGGTCGGCGTCTGCGTGGCCACGTCCGGCCCGGGCGCCTCCAACCTGGTCACCGGCATCGCCGACGCGATGCTGGATTCGGTGCCGATGGTCTGCATCACCGGCCAGGTCGCCACCCCGCTGCTGGGCACCGATGCCTTCCAGGAGCTGGATGTGTTCGGCCTGACCCTGCCGATCGTCAAGCACAGCTGGCTGGTGCGCAGCGTCGACGACCTGCCGCGCGTGGTCGCCGATGCCTTCCGCATCGCCCGCGAGGGCCGTCCCGGCCCGGTGCTGATCGACCTGCCCAAGGACGTGCAGCTGGCCGATGCCAGTCATCTGCCGGTGCACGTGCCGAGCAGCGTCGAACCGCCGCCGGCCCCCGCTGAAGCAGCCATCGCCGAAGCCATCGCCGCACTGGCGGCGGCCGAAAAGCCGGTGGTCTACGCCGGTGGTGGCATCGCGCTGGGCGATGCGGTGCAGGACCTGCGTGACTTCGTCGAGGCCAGCGCCATCCCCACCGTGATGACCCTGCGCGGACTGGGCGCGCTGCCGGCCAACCACCCGCACTCGCTGGGCATGCTGGGCATGCACGGCACCCGCGCGGCCAACATGGCGGTGCAGGAAAGTGACCTGCTGCTGGTGCTGGGTGCGCGCTTCGATGATCGTGCCACCGGCAAGCTGGCTGAGTTCGCACCGTTCGCCCGCGTCGTCCACATCGACGCCGACGCCTACGAGATCTCCAAGCTGCGCAGCGCCGATGTCGCCGTGCCCGGCAATGTCGGCCATGCCATCCGCGCCCTGCGTGCGGCCTTCCCCTCCCCCAAGGCCCATCAGGACGCGTGGCGCAAGCGATGCGCGCAGCACCGCGAACGTTTCGCCGCACGCTACGACGCGCCGGGCCAGCACATCTATGCGCCCGCCATGCTGAAGCGGTTGAGCGAACTGGCCCCGGCCGATGCGGTGATCGCCTGTGACGTTGGACAGCACCAGATGTGGGTGGCCCAGCATTGCCGCTTCAACCACCCGCGCAACCACCTGACCAGTGGCGCGCTGGGCACCATGGGCTTCGGCCTGCCAGCGGCGATGGGTGCTCAGTTCGCCTGTCCCGAGCGCACCGTGGTGCTGGTGTCCGGCGACGGCAGCTTCATGATGAACGTGCAGGAGCTGGCGACCATTGCCCGCTGCCGCCTGCCGGTGAAGATCGTGCTGCTGGACAACAGTTCGCTGGGCATGGTGCGGCAGTGGCAGGAACTGTTCTTCGCCGAGCGCTACAGCGAGATCGACCTGTCCGACAACCCGGACTTCGTGGCACTGGCCAAGGTATTTGGCATCGCCGCGACCCGCATCGATGCACGCGACGACGTCGAAGGTGGGCTGGCCGCGCTGCTGGCCGAACCGGGCCCGGCGCTGCTGCACGTGGCCATTGATGCACGCGCCAATGTGTGGCCGCTGGTGCCGCCGAACACTGCCAACAGCACGATGCTGGAAAGCAACCCCGCCCATGCCCGCCAGGAGATCCCCAATGCAATACCGGCTTGACCTGGTGCTGCACCCCGCCGAAGGCGCGCTGCTGCGCGTGATCGGCATGGCCGAGCGTCGCGGCTTCGCGCCGTGCGCGATCAGCGGTGCGCCGGTGGCCGCCGATGATGGTCGCTGGCACCTGCAGCTGGTGGTGGATGGCCAGCGCCCGGCGGAAACGCTGTGCCGGCAGATGGAAAAGATCTACGACTGCGTATCGGTGCAGATGACCGCACTGGAAGGAGTATCCGCATGAACACCCGTACCGTTTCCAACACGGTGCCGGTACGGAGGCGTCTTCTTCGCCGCCCGTGCCCGTGCGCGGTGGTCGCCTGCCCCCCGTTGGTGGTCCATGCCGGCCGCTGACACCAACCAGGAAAGCGATGTCGGCGACGTAAGCGTTGCCGACGTACTGGCAGCGCAGGCCCGCCTGCGCCGCTTCCTGCCGCCCACCCCGCTGCACCATGCCGAGCGCTTCGGCACCTGGCTGAAGCTGGAAAACCTGCAACGCACCGGTTCCTACAAGGTACGCGGTGCATTGAACGCGCTGCTGGCCGGGCGCGAGCGCGGCGACACCCGGCCGGTGATCTGCGCCTCGGCCGGCAACCATGCCCAGGGCGTGGCCTGGGCCGCCTACCGCCTGGACGTACCGGCCATCACCGTGATGCCGCACGGCGCGCCGGCCACCAAGATCGCCGGCGTCGCCCACTGGGGCGCGACCGTGCGCCAGCATGGCAACAGCTATGACGAGGCCTACGCGTTCGCGGTTGAACTGGCGCAGCGCCACGGCTACCGCTTCCTGTCCGCGTTCGACGATGCCGATGTGATCGCCGGCCAGGGCACGGTCGGCATCGAGCTGGCCGCACACGCGCCGGACGTGGTGATCGTGCCGATCGGCGGCGGCGGCCTGGCCTCCGGCGTCGCGTTGGCACTGAAATCGCAGGGCGTCCGCGTGGTGGGCGCGCAGGTGGAAGGCGTCGATTCGATGGCCCGCGCGATCCGCGGCGACGTGCGCGAGATCGCCCCCGTTGCCTCGCTGGCCGACGGCGTGCGGGTGAAGATCCCCGGCTTCCTGACCCGCCGCCTGTGCACTTCGCTGCTGGACGACGTGGTGATCGTGCGCGAGGCCGAGCTGCGGGAGACCCTGGTCCGCCTGGCACTGGAAGAACACATCATCGCCGAAGGCGCCGGCGCACTGGCACTGGCGGCCGGTCGACGCGTTGCCGGCCGCCGCAAATGCGCGGTGGTCTCCGGCGGCAACATCGATGCCGGTGTCCTGGCCGGCCTGCTCACCGACATCCGCCCTCGCCCACCGCGCAAACCGCGGCGACGGCGCAGCGAATCCCCACGCTCGCCCAGCAAGGCCAGCGCCACCGCCTCCCCCACCTCTTCCCCTTCCCCCCTGCAAGCCGTCACGCCCGCTGTCGAGGAGATTTCCCTGTGACCACCATCGAACGAATTACCACCCCGCGCATCCGCATCTTCGACACCACCCTGCGTGACGGCGAGCAGTCCCCCGGCTGCAGCATGAGCCCGCCGCAGAAGCTGGTGATGGCGCGTGCGCTGGACGAACTGGGCGTGGACATCATCGAGACCGGCTTCCCGGCCAGCTCGCAGTCCGACCGCGATGCGATGGCCCTGATCGGTCGCGAGCTGCGCCGCCCGAGCCTGAGCCTGGCGGTGCTGTCGCGCTGCCTGCAGGCCGACATCGAAACCTCCGCACGTGCGCTGGAGGCCGCTGCCAACCCGCGCCTGCACGTGTTCCTGTCGACCAGCCCGCTGCACCGCGAGCACAAGCTGCGGATGACCCGCGAGCAGGTACTGGAGTCGGTACGCAAGCACGTATCGCTGGCCCGGTCCTATATCGACGATGTCGAGTTCTCGGCCGAGGATGCCACCCGCACCGAGCTGGACTACCTGATCGAAGTTTCGCGCACGGCGATCTCCGCCGGCGCCACCACCATCAACCTGCCCGATACCGTGGGCTTCACCACGCCGGAAGAGATCCGCGCGATGTTCCAGCAGGTGATTGCCGGCGTGGCCGATGTGCCGAACGCGGCCAACGTGATCTTCAGCGCGCACTGCCACAACGACCTGGGCCTGGCCGTAGCCAACTCGCTGGCCGCCATCGAAGGTGGCGCCCGCCAGGTCGAATGCACCGTCAACGGCATCGGCGAGCGCGCCGGCAACTGCTCGCTGGAAGAGATCGCGATGGTGCTGAAGGTGCGCCAGGCCTTCTACGAGCAGGACAGTTCGATCAACACCCCGCGCATCGTCGGCACCTCGCAGCTGCTGCAGCGCCTGGTCGGCATGCCGGTACAGCGCAACAAGGCGATTGTCGGTGCCAATGCCTTCGCCCACGAATCGGGCATCCACCAGCACGGCATGCTGCGCCATCGCGGCACCTACGAAATCATGCGTCCGGAAGACGTGGGCTGGGAGGACTCGCAGATGGTGCTGGGCCGCCACAGTGGCCGCGCCGCCGTCGAAGCACGCCTGCGTGCACTGGGCTTCTGGCTGGAAGAGGACGAGCTGAAGCTGGTATTCGAGCAGTTCAAGGGCCTGTGCGAACAGCAGCGCGTGGTCACCGATGCCGACCTGCAGACGCTGATGCAGGGTGGCTCGAATGCGCAGGGCTATCGCCTGGCCTCGATGACCATCAGCGACGTCGGCAGCCGCGCCAACGCGCTGGTTGAGCTGTCCGACCCGGACGGCAACCGCGTGGCCGAGACCGCGCAGGGCGATGGCCCGGTCGATGCACTGTTCGGCGCACTGTCGGCCGCTACCGGCGTGCAGCTGATGCTGGACAGCTACCACGTGCACAGCGTCGGCATCGGCGCCGATGCGCGCGGCGAAGCCAATCTGAGCGTACGCCACGAGGGCGTGGAGTACGACGGCACCGGCACCAGCAAGGACATCATCGAAGCCTCCGCGCTGGCCTGGCTGGATGTGGCCAACCGCCTGCTGCGCCAGCGCCAGGCAAACGCTGCCAGCACCACTGAAGCACCCGCCCCCGCTACTGCCTGAGGAACCTGAGATGAGCGCCTTCGACACCACGGCACTGCCCGCAGGGCAGCACTGGAACGCCCAGGACTATGCAATCGACGCCGGCTTCGTGCCGCTGCTCGGCGGCGCGGTATCGCGCCTGCTCGACCCGCGCGCCGGTGAACGCATCCTCGACCTGGGCTGTGGCGACGGCGTGCTCAGCACTGAGTTGGCGCTCAGCGGTGCGCGCATCCACGGTGTCGATGCTTCGCCGGAGCTGGTGATCGCCGCACGTGCACGCGGCGTCGATGCGCAGGTGATGGACGGCCACGCGCTGTCGTTCGACAGTGAGTTCGATGCGGTTTTCAGCAACGCGGCACTGCATTGGATGAGCAATCCCGACCGGGTGATGGAAGGCGTCCGCCGCGCACTGCGCCCGGGCGGCCGCTTCGTTGCCGAGTTCGGCGGCCATGGCAACGTGGCCACGATCATTGCCGCGGTGCAGGCCGCACGCGTGGCCCATGGCCACGGCGCCAGCGCATTCCAGTGGTACTTCCCTACTGCCGACGCCTACGCCGACCGCCTGCGCCAGCATGGCTTCCAGGTGCAGCTGATCGAATGCACGCCGCGCCCGACCGCGCTGCCCACCGGCGTGGCCGGCTGGCTGCGGGTGTTCGCCGCACCACTGCTGGACGACCTGACGACGGAGGCACGCGCCACCGTGCGCGAGGCCGCCACCGCATTGCTGGGTGAGCTGCCGCGCAACGCCGCCGGCCAGCCGCTGGCCGACTACGTGCGGCTGCGGGTACTTGCCCGCCGCCGCTGACATGATCCATTCGTTATCTTTTCCGATGTCCGCAACTTCGTACTCCTGCCAGGCAAACGCATGACTTCCGCACCCCGCACCCTGTACGACAAACTGTGGGACGCCCACGTGGTGGTTCCCGAAACCGACAGCGCGCCTGCCGTGCTGTATATCGACCTGCACCTGATCCATGAAGTGACCTCGCCGCAGGCGTTCACCGAGCTGCGCGAGCGCGGCCTGGCGCCGCGTCGACCGGATCGCACCAAGGCGACGATGGACCACTCCACCCCGACCCTGCCTGCCGGTGCCGACGGCAAGCTGCCCTATGCCAGTGCCGCCTCCGAAGCCCAGGTCGCCACGCTCGCACGCAACTGCGCCGAACATGGCATCGAACTGTTCGACATGGCCTCGGACAATCGCGGCATCGTCCACGTGATCGCCCCTGAGCAGGGTTTCACCCAGCCGGGCATGACCATCGTCTGTGGTGACAGCCACACCTCCACCCACGGTGCATTCGGTTCGCTGGCCTTCGGCATCGGCACCAGTGAAGTCGGCCACGTACTGGCCACCCAGTGCCTGCTGCAGCGCAAGGCGAAGACCCTGGCGATCAGCGTCGATGGCGCTCTGGCACCCGGCGTTGGTGCCAAGGACGTGGTCCTGCACATCATCGGCGTGATCGGCGTCAACGGCGGCACCGGCCACGTGATCGAATTCCGTGGCAGCACCATCGAAGCGATGGACATGGAACAGCGCATGACCCTGTGCAACATGTCGATCGAGGCGGGCGCGCGCGCCGGCATGGTCGCGCCGGACCAGGTGACGTTCGATTTCGTCGCCGCCACTCCGCGCGGCCCCAAGGGCGCCGACTTCGATGCCGCCGTCGCGCGCTGGCAGCAGCTGCGCAGCGATGAAGGCGCACGCTTCGACAGCGAAGTGCACATCGACGCCGCCGATATCCGCCCGACGCTGACCTGGGGCACCCATCCCGGCACCGCCATTGCGGTGGATACGCCGATTCCGGCGGCCAACGATGCGGCCGCACAGAAGGGCCTGGACTACATGCACTTCGAGGCCGGCAAGGCGCTGGCCGGCACGCCGGTGGACGTGGTGTTCGTCGGCTCGTGCACCAACGGCCGCCTGAGCGACATGCGTGAAGTGGCGCAGGTGCTGCGTGGTCGTCGCGTCGCTGAGCGCGTGCGCATGCTGGTGGTGCCGGGCTCGGAGATCGTCAAGCGCGAGGCCGAGGCCGAAGGCATCCACGAGATCGTGCGTGCCGCCGGTGCCGAATGGCGCGAACCGGGCTGCTCGATGTGCATCGCCATGAACGGTGATCTGGTCGCCCCCGGCCAACTGGCCGTGAGCACCAGCAACCGCAACTTCGAAGGCCGCCAGGGGCCCGGTTCACGCACGCTGCTGGCTTCGCCGATGAGTGCGGCGTGGGCCGCGGTGAACGGGCACGTTGCCGATACCCGCGAACTGTTCGCGCAGGAGGTGGCCTGATGGCCGGTTTCCGTACCCTGACCTCGTCCAGCGTGGTGCTGGCGCAGACCAACATCGACACCGACCAGATCATTCCGGCGCGGTTCCTGTCCACCACCGAGCGCGCCGGCCTCGGCCGCAACGCGTTCAATGACTGGCGCTGGCAGGCCGACGGTTCCCCGGTGGCCGACTTCGCCTTCAACCAGCCGCACAACGCCGGCCGCAGCATCCTGCTGGCGGGCCGCAACTTCGGCTGCGGTTCCTCGCGCGAGCATGCACCGTGGGTGCTGACCGACCTCGGCCTGCGTGCCATTGTCAGCAGCGAGATCGCCGACATTTTCCGTGGCAACTCGCTGAAGAACGGTCTGCTGCCGATCGTGCTGGACGAGGCCGACGTGCAGGCGCTGATGCAGCGCCCGGACGATGAACTGACCATCGACGTCGCCGCGCGCGAGCTGCGGACGCCTGACGGTCGCGTCTATTCCTTCCCGCTGGATGGCTTCTCGCAGACCTGCCTGCTGGAAGGCGTCGACCAGTTGGGGTATCTGTTGGGCCGTGTCCCTGAAATCGAACGTTACGAGAGTGAGCATGCACGCTGAGATCGTTGTACTCCCCGGTGATGGCATCGGCCCGGAAGTGGCCGCCGCTGCGGTTGCCGTCCTGAACGCCGTCGCCGAACGCTTCAACCACAGCTTCACCTTCAGCGAGCACGACATCGGTGGCATCGCCATCGATCGCCATGGCGAGCCGCTGCCGGCCGCCACCCTCACCGCCTGCCAGGCTGCCAACGCGGTGCTGCTGGGCGCGGTGGGTGGCCCGAAGTGGTCCGATCCGAATGCCAAGGTGCGCCCGGAACAGGGCCTGCTGGCGATCCGCAAGGCGCTGGGCCTGTACGCCAACCTGCGCCCGGTGCGCACTCATGAAGCCGCGCTGCACGCCTCGCCGATCAAGGCCGAGCTGCTGCAGGGCGTGGACTTCGTGGTGGTGCGCGAACTGACCGGCGGCATCTACTTCGGCGACAAGACACGCGACGCCGACAGTGCCAGCGACCTGTGCCGCTACACCGTGGCCGAGATCGAGCGCGTGCTGCGCAGTGCGTTCCGCCTGGCGCAGCAGCGCCGCGGCAAGGTCACCTCGGTGGACAAAGCCAACGTGCTGGAAACCTCGCGCCTGTGGCGTGACGTGGCTGCACGCATCGGCCGCGAGGAGTTCCCGGACGTTGCCCTGGAGCACCAGCTGGTCGATTCGATGGCGATGCACCTGCTGGCAAAGCCGCGCGAGTACGACGTGATCGTGACCGAGAACATGTTCGGCGACATCCTCACCGACGAAGCCTCGATGCTGGCCGGCTCGCTGGGCCTGCTGCCGTCGGCCTCGCTGGGCGAGCCCGGTGCGGTCGGCATCTACGAGCCGATCCATGGTTCGGCGCCGGACATCGCCGGCAAGGGCATCGCCAATCCCTACGCAACGATCTTCAGTGCAGCGATGCTGCTGCGCCATTCGCTGGGGCTGGAAGCAGAAGCCGCCGCGGTGGAAGCGGCCGTGCATGCGGTGCTGGACGATGGCGTGTTCACCGCAGACCTGACCGCGAAGGGTTCGGCCGTGAGCACCAAGCAGGCGACCGACGCGGTACTGACCAAGCTGGCATGAGCCACGCGGGTGCCGGAGCATATCCGGCACCCATTGCCTGTCCGTCGGTAACGCCGAGCCCTACCCGGCCTGCTGCGGGCTGCCCAGCAAGAGATCAACTCAGCGCGAAGGACCGCGCTCGTAGTCGCTGGCGCAACCGGCAACAACGCGGCCTTCGTCGGTGCGCATCACGATGTGTTGCGGGATCCAACTACCACCGCTGAAAGCAACCGGTGGCAACAAGCGCCGCCAGGCATCCTTGCCCACCGCGTGCGAGGTATCCATGCCGGCCTGGGCAAGCACTGGCGCCACCGCAGTGCCATCGAGATCCGCGCCAAAGAAACCACCGAACGCCAGCGCGATCGTGTGCGTGGAAACGCCGTACGCTTGGACGGGCGTCTGCAAACCGATCAGCAGCAGATGCAGCTCTTCATCGTCGACGGTGTAGTTCACCTCGTTGACCGAACGGACATCCTGCGGCCATTCGAACTGCGGCTGTTCGGAAAGCCGCTGCCAGAACGCCTGCAACCGGCGCATGCTGCCTTCGTCGGCGCGGCAGTGAATGGCATCCTGCAGGTCCTGGACGTCAACAGCCGGCACCTGACGTACGGCTGCCTTGCCATCTTTCGTGAAAGGTTTGCAGCCCAGTCGGTAGCTGTCGCGCGCGCTGCGTACGATGATCGATGTGGTGGGCGTCGACCATAGCTCGAACGGCTCGTGCAGCGTGCTCGACTGCAGCTGCAGCCCGTATGCAGCGACGATGCGCTCGCGCTGCGCAGGGTCCAGCGCAACCGAGAACCCGAACCTGTCGGCGAACAGCTGCGGCGCGTCCAGGCCATGGGCGGTCACCGACTGCGGCGGCGTGACGACGGTCATCCGATGATCGTCATCCTCGTCCGTCTGCTCGAATCGCCAGTCGCGCAGATAATGCGGTCGTTCGGAAGCGTCGGCATAGCGAGCCTCGCGCAAGCGGTTGACGACGGCCTGCTGGACCTCCGCACTCGCGCTGCACTCAAGTACGTCCTGTAGATCGAGCTGGAATCGCAGGGCATCGTCATCTGTCGGTTGCGCATCGGCAACACCGCTGCTGGCAACCAGCAGCAGCGCCGAGGCACAGGTCGTGCGGAAGAACATGGCAGGCACTCCGGCCTTGGAACTGCGGCTATTGTGCCCGTGGACGCCCTGATTCTGTCCACTTGAGACAGGAAAAAACGTTGCCAACCTGTCGATGGTTGGGGACCAACAGTAGATCCATGCCATGCGTGGATGAGCGTATTGGAAGCCAGCACACACCATGCGCGGCGTGGATCTACTGCACGAACTGAACAGCATTACGCGCATGGCGCAGCGCTTCTCTACTTTGTGGTGTACCCACCATTGACCAGGATGGTCTGCCCGGTCATCCACCAGCCATCGGTGACCAGGAAGCGGATCCACGGCACGATGTCGGCGATGTCGGTCAGGCCGGTACGGGTGAAAGGCGACAGCGCCGCCGCGGTCTTGTGGTACGCCTGCGCATCGGCACTCTCGGCCGGATAGAAGAACGGCGTGTCCATCGGACCGGGGCCGATCGCCGTCACCGAGATACCGCGCTCACCGAATTCCTTCGACGCCGCACGGGTGAAATGCTCCACTGGCGCCTTGGTGCCGGCATAACTGGAATAGAACGGCGTGAACGCGCCCAGCAACGAGGTGACCAGGGTGCAGATGCGACCGCCGTCATTGACGTTTCGACCGGCTTCCTTGAGGAAGAAGAACGCGGACTTCGCATTGACCGCGCTCATCTCGTCGTACTCGGCTTCGCTGATCTCCAGCATCGGCTTCTTCAGCACTTTGCCGACGGTATTGATGGCGATGTCCGGCCGGCCGACTGCAGCCACGGCATCGGCGAACAAGCGCTCCATCGCTGCGGCCGAAGTCAGGTCGCCCTGCAGCGCCACCGCCTTGCTGCCAGCGGCCTGCACGGCGGCGACCGTTGCTTCCGCATCAGCCTGGGTGGCGGCACTGTTGTAGTGGATGACGATGGCCTTGGCGCCCTGGCTGGCAAAGTCGCGGGCCAGCAGCCCGCCCAGGTTCTTGGCACCGCCAGCGATCAGCACGGTCTTGCCCTTGAGGGAATGGTCAGTCATGGCTTGGTCTCGGGGAGGGGCTGCCCGGGATGGCAGCCTGCCCTGATGACGATATCGTGCAGAAAATCCGGATAAAGCCCGCTACATTGACTTAACTTTCCAGAGTCAGCGAACAATGGACCGGATCGACCGCTTCCGTATCTTCACCCGGGTGGTGGAGAGCGCCAGCTTCACCCGCGCCGCCGATCAGCTCGGCCTGCCCCGCTCCTCGGTATCGGCGGCCATCGCCGAACTGGAGCAGCGGCTCGGCACCCGCCTGCTGCAGCGATCGACCCGTCGGGTGTCCACCACCCATGATGGGGACGTGTTCCATGCCCGCTGCCTGCGCCTGATCGCCGAGGTTGAAGACGCCGAATCGCTGTTCCGCCAGGATGACGCGCAACCGATTGGCCTGCTGAAGATCGACGTACCCAGCCGCATCGGCCGACGCATCATCGCCCCTGCCCTGCCGGATTTCTTTGCGCGCTACCCGCAGGTGGAACTGGACCTGGGCATGACCGATCGCGCGGTGAACCTGATCGAAGACGGCTGCGATGCCGTGCTGCGGGTTGGCCACCTGGGTGACTCCAGCCTGGTGGCACGCACGCTGGGCCAGCTCGACTTCGTCAACGTTGCTGCGCCCAGTTACCTGCGTGAGCACGGAGTGCCGCAGCATCCCGCGGATCTGCCGCAGCACCGCGCGGTGAACTATGCCTCACCAACAACGGCGCGGGTGGAACCGTGGGAATGGCAGGACGGCAGCCAGCTGCGCACGCAGCCGATGCCCGGCTGGGTACGGGTGAACAGCGCCGAGGCGTCGATTGCCTGTTGCGTGGCGGGGCTGGGGCTGCTGCAGATCCCGCGTTACGACGTGCAGGCGGAACTGCACGCCGGCGCACTGGTGGAAGTGATGCCGCAGTACGTGGCGCAACCGTTGCCGGTGACGTTGCTGCAACCGCATCGGCAGCATCGTGCGCAACGCGTGCAGGTGTTCATCGAATGGCTGCTGCCATTGCTGCGCACCGACCTGCAGCTGCAGTAGATCCACGCCATGTGTGGATGCTTCTGTAGAGTCGAGCCATGCTCGACTCATCCCATCATCGCGCGAAGAGCAGCCGAGCATGGCTCGGCTCTACAGAAAGCAGATCCCGCGAGCAGATCAATCCACGCCATGCGTGGATGTGCACATCGTGGATGGGGTCAGAGCCCTTTCCCAGCTGGAAAGGGATCCGACCCCGGCCGAAGAACCCGGGGCATCACGCCCCGGATTCGTCCGGCTTGACCCGGAACCATGCCGCGTACAACGCCGGCAGGAACACCAGGGTCAGCACGGTGCCCACGATCAGGCCACCCATGATCGAGATCGCCATCGAGCCATAGAACGCACTGCGCGACAGCGGAATCATCGCCAGCACGGCCGCCAGCGCAGTCAGCACGATCGGACGGAAACGGCGCACCGTGGCATCGATGATCGAATGCCAGCGGTCATGCCCGGCATCGATATCCTGCTGGATCTGGTCGATCAGGATCACCGAGTTGCGCATGATCATGCCCGCCAGCGCGATCGTGCCCAGCAGCGCCACGAAGCCGAACGGCGCGCGGAACAGCAGCAGGAACAACGTAGCGCCAATGATGCCCAGCGGCGCGGTCACCAGCACCATCGCCGCTCGCGAGAAACTACGCAGCTGCAGCATCAGCAGCGTGGCCACCACGATCAGGAACAACGGCATGCCGGCCTTGATCGAGTTCTGCCCACGGGCCGAATCCTCCACCGAGCCGCCGGTTTCCAGCAGGTAGCCACTAGGCAGTTCGGCACGGATGCCGTCCAGCGTCGGTACGATCTGCTGCACCACGTCCAGCGCCTGCATGCCGTCGCTGATGTCGGCACGCACGGTCACCGTCGGCAGGCGGTTGCGGTGCCAGATGATGCCGTCCTCGAAGGCGTATTCCAGCCGCGCGACCTGCGACAGCGTCACTGCCGTGCCACTGCTGGTGGGCATTGCCAGGCTGCCGATCAGGTCCAGCTGCGCGCGCTCGTTGTCCGGCCCACGCAGCAGCATCTCGATCTGGCGGTTGCCTTCGCGATAGGTGCTCACGCTCATGCCAGACAACGAACTGCTGAGGAACTGGCTGACCTGCGCGCTGCTGACGCCCAGCGCGCGTGCACGGTCCTGGTCGATCACCAGCCGCACCACTTTGCTCGGCTCGCTCCAGTCCAGATTGACGTTCATCACGTGCGGGTTCTCCCGCACCTTGGCCTCGACCTGGCGCGCGATCGCCTGCACCTGTGCGATGTGCTCGCCGGATACGCGCATCTGTACCGGGTAGCCGACCGGCGGGCCGTTCTCAAGCCGGGTCACGCGCATCTGCACGTCCGGGAACTGCTTGATCACGTCCTTCAGCATCCAGTCGCGGGTCGCCTCGCGGGCCTTGGCGTCTTCGGTGAGCACCACGAACTGGGCGAAGTTGGTCGCCGGCAGCTGCTGGTCCAGCGGCAGGTAGAAGCGCGGCGAACCGGTGCCGACGTAGGCCACGTAGTTGCTGATGCCCTCGCGCTGCTTCAGCAGCTTTTCCAGCTTGCTGGCCTGCGCCTGGGTGGCGGCCAGCGATGCGCCTTCGGCCAGTTCGATGTCCACCATCAGCTCAGGGCGGGTGGAATCGGGGAAGAACTGCTGCGGCACGAAGCGGAACAGCATCAGCGAGCCGATGAACAGCGCGATGGTCGCACCGATCACCCACCAGCGATGGCGCAGGCAGGTATCCAGGAAACCCCGGAAGCGGGTGTAGAACGGCCGCTGGTACGGATCATGGTCGTGCGCATGCTCCTTCGGCGCGATCCAGCGCGCGAGCGCCGGGTGGCGGTCAGCCCACTGCAGGCGCTTGGCGCGCCAGCGGCCGGCAAGACTATCCGGCTTGGGCAGCTGCGGATTGAACAGGTCCGGCAGCATCTTGTCGCCCAGGTACGGAATGAACAGCACCGCTGCGATCCAGGACACTACCAGGGCGATGGTCACCACCTGGAACAGCGAACGGGTGTACTCACCGGTGCTCGAGGCCGCCGTTGCGATGGGCAGGAAGCCGGCCGCGGTGATCAGCGTACCGGTCAGCATCGGGAACGCGGTCGATTCCCATGCAAAACTGGCGGCACGCAGGCGGTCGTAGCCCTGCTCCATCTTGGTGGCCATCATTTCCACCGCGATGATCGCATCGTCCACCAGCAGGCCCAGCGCCAGCACCAGCGCGCCCAGCGAGATCTTGTGCAGGCCGATGTCGAAGTAGTGCATGACGAAGAAGGTCATCGCCAGCACCAGTGGAATGGTCACGCCCACCACCAGACCGGTGCGCAGGCCCAGCGAGAAGAAGCTGACCAGCAGCACGATCACCACTGCTTCGGTCAGCACCTGCACGAACTCACCCACCGACTCTTCCACTGCGTGTGGCTGGTCGGACACCTTGCGCAGCTGCATGCCGGCCGGCAGGGTCTTCTGCAGGCGCTCGAACTCGGCATCCAGGGTGGCACCGAGTTTCAGGATGTCGCCGCCCTCCTTCATCGCCACCGCCAGGCCGATCGCATCCTGGCCCATGAAGCGCATCTTCGGCGAGGCCGGATCGGCAAAGCCACGCTTCACCTCGGCGATGTCGCCCAGGTGCAGGGTCCGCTCGCCCGCCTGGATCGGGAACTTGCGGATGTCCTCGATCGAATCGAACTGGCCGGTCACGCGCAGCTGCACGCGGTCGGTCGGGGTCTCGAAGAAGCTGGTGGCGGTCACCGCGTTCTGGTCGGCCAACGCCTGCTGCACCTGCTGCAGCGACACGCCCAGCGTGGCCAGCTTGGTGTTGGACAGTTCGATCCAGACCTTCTCGTCCTGCAGGCCGACCAGGTCGATCTTGCCGACGTCAGGCACGCGCTGCAGTTCCAGCTGGATACGGTCGGCGTAATCGCGCATCACCGCGTAATCGAAGCCTTCGCCGGTCAGCGCATAGATGTTGCCGAAGGTATCGCCGAACTCATCGTTGTAGAACGGCCCGACGATCTCGCGCGGCAGCGTCGCCTTGATGTCACCCACGCGCTTGCGCACCTGGTACCACAGGTCAGGAATCTGCTTGGAACGCAGGCTGTCGCGGGCCATGAAGATCACCTGCGACTCGCCCGGGCGCGAGTACGAGCGGATGAACTCGTACTCGCCGGTGTTCATCAGCGCCTTCTCGATCGGCTCGGTCACCTGCCGCGAGACCTGCTCGGCAGTGGCGCCAGGCCACATCGTGCGTACCACCATCGCCTTGAAGGTGAAGGGTGGATCTTCAGACTGGCCCAGGTGCTTGTAGGACCAGGCGCCGATGACGGCGAAGGCCAGCATCGCAAACAGCACCAGCGGGCGATTGCCCAGCGCCCATTCGGAGAGGTTGAAGCGGCGCACGGATCAGTGCCCCTTGCCTGCGGCCGGCGCAGCGGCCGGCGTGGCCGCCGGTGCCAGCACCGGACGATTCTGGCGGTCGACCGGCGTCACCACCTTGCCTTCGCGCAGCAGATGGCCACCGGCAGCCACCACCCAGTCACCCGCGGCCACGCCGGACAGCACCGGCACCGCCTGCGCACCATAGGCACCGACCGTCACCGGGGTGGCCTTCAACGCACCATTGGACGGATTGACCACCCACACACTGGCCTTGCCATCACTGCCGCGCAGCACCGAGCCGAGCGGAAGCTGCAGGGTGCCATTGCGGCCAGCGGCGGCGAACACCCGCGCGCTCTGGCCCAGTTCGACTTCGCTCAAGGCTTCCGGCGCCAGGCTGACCCGCGTGGCATAGGTGCGTGCCTGCGCATCGGCGGCCGGCGCGATCTCGCGCAGGGTGCCCGGCAGCAGCTGGCCCGGGCGGTTCCACAGTTCCACCTGCACCGGCTGCCCGACCCTGTAATCACGGATGTTGCTTTCCGGCAGCGCGATCAGCACTTCGCGGCCACCGTCTGCGGCCAGGGTGAACACCGTCTGCCCGGCACTGACCACCTGCCCGGCTTCGGCCTGGCGGCTGGCGATCACGCCGTCGGCCGGCGCGCGCAGCTGCGCGTACTCGGCCTGGTTGCGGGCCACCGCCAGGTTGGCGCGGGCGGCATTGGCCTGGCCCTGCGCGGCCTTGAACGCAGCGGTCTGCTGGTCCAGCGCCGAGCGGCTGACCAGTTGGTCCTCGGCCAGCTTGGCGTAGCGCTTCTGGTCATCGCGGGCGCGCACCAGGTCGGCTTCCGCCGCCGCCAGCTGCGCCTGCGAGGCGGCTGCCTGCGAGGCGTAGTCGGCCACGTCCAGCTCGGCCAGCAGCTGGCCCTTCTTCACGCGCTGCCCGGCGTCGACATGACGCTTGATCAGGTTGCCGCCGACCCGGAACGACAGCGGGCTCTCCTGGCGGGCGCGTACCTCACCAGGGTAGGCCGCCGGCGCCTGTCCGTCCTGCGTGGTGGGATGCACCACCAGCACCGGAATGGCCGCCACCGGTTCGGCGGCCTGCCTGCCACAGGCTGCCACCACCACCGCCAGCACGCCAACACCCAACCAACGCATGTTCTTCATGAGGTACAAGACCTGAAAAGGGGATCCGGGGGAACGCGTCGGCAACATACTGTTGCGACACGGACATTAGTGAACCAGTCGGTATAGTATAAATATCGAACCGCTTGGTCTAGTATTGTCGTGATGAGTTCTCCCACTTCCCGCAAGCCGTCGGCCAAGCCCGCTGCCAAGGCCGCCGGACCCGGGCGCCCCAAGGACCTCGGCAAGCGCGCGGCGATCCTTGAAGCAGCCAAGGCACTGTTCATCGAACAGGGCTATACCGGCGTGAGCATGGACACCATCGCCGCTCAGGCCGGCGTCTCGAAGCTGACCGTGTACAGCCACTTCGGCGACAAGGAGACCCTGTTCTCCGAGGCCGTGCAGTCAAAATGCATTGAAATGCTGCCTGACGCGCTGTTCGTGGCCGACGCGGACGGACCGTTGCGCGACCAGCTGATCGGCATCGGCCTGGCCTTCTTCGAGTTGATCACCTCCGACGCGGCGATCTCCATCCAGCGCATGATGATGGCGCCGGAAACCGATGAGCGCCTGCGCGAGCTGTTCTGGCAGGCCGGCCCGGAGCGCACCTGCGAGGCCCTGGCCGACTTCCTGCGCGCGCGCGGCGCGCGCGGCGAACTGGACATCCCCGACTATTACCTGGCTGGCCAGCAGTTCCTGACCCTGGTCAAGGGCGAAGTGCACATGCATATGATGTGCGGCATGCCACTGTCACCGGTGGAATGCGACCCTCTCACCCACGTGACCGCCAGCATCGACTTCTTCCTGCGCGCCTACGCGCCAAGAGGGCCCGGGACGGCCGGATAACCAAAACTGAACGAACCGGAGGTCGCGATGACTTCCGGCACTGCGACCCCGGCCACCCGGCAGCTGATGCTCTGGGCGCGCCGCCGGCCTCCGGCACCGGTAAAATGGCCGGCCCACTGCGCTGGATTTGAACCTCATGACGATTGATTACGCCCACGCCCGCGAACTGATGGTGGAACAGCAGATCCGTCCCTGGGACGTGCTGGACATCAAGGTGCTCGACGTCCTGGCCCGCCTGCCGCGCGAGGCCTTCGTCGCCGACGCGCACCGGGCGCTGGCCTACGCCGATGTTGAACTGCCGATCGGCCATGGCCAGAAGATGATGAAGCCGGTCATCGAGGGCCGTACCCTGCAGGCACTGGACCTGCAGCCGGGTGACGAAGTGCTGGAAATCGGCACCGGCAGCGGCTTCCTGTCGGCCTGCATCGGCGCGCTGGCGCGCGACGTGCTGAGCCTGGAGATCGACCCGGAGCTGGCTGCCGCCGCACGTGCGCGCCTGGATGCTTCCGGCCTGGGCACCAACGTCCGCGTGGAAGTGGCCGACGCCCTGGCCTGGCAGACCGAACGCCGCTTTGACGTGATCTGTGTCACTGGTGCCGTCGACGTGGTGCCGTCACAGTTCGCATCGTGGCTGCGTCCGGGTGGTCGCCTGTTCGTGATCCATGGCCGTTCGCCGGCAATGGAGGCCCTGCTGGTCAAGGCCGACGGCAGCAGCGAGTCCCTGTTCGAGACCGATATCGATTACCTGCGTGGTGCCGCCCCGGCACCCCAGTTCCACCTCTGAGTCCAAGGAAGCCGCAATGATCCGCCGATCCCTCGCTGTTGCGCTGGCCACTGCCCTGCTGCCGTTGTCCGCCCATGCCGCCGACCTGCTGCAGGTCTATGAAATGGCGCGCAACGGCGATCCGCAGCTGTCCGCCGCCGAATCGACCCGGCTGGTCGACAAGGAAGGCGCCGTGCAGGCACGTGCCGCCCTGCTGCCGCAGCTCACCGGCCAGGCCACGCTCAACCGTTCGCGTTCGGAGGCCAATGCCGATGCCAACTCCGGCACGGTCTCCAGCAGGCGCCGCAATTACACGGTCGAGGGCAGCCAGACGCTGTTCAACTGGACCCAGATCAACAACCTGCGTTCGCAGCGCGAACTGAGCAAGGCGGCGGATTTCACCCTGGATTCGGCCAACGACAGCCTGATCGTGCGCACCTCGGCGGCCTACTTCAACGTGCTGGTGGCGATCGAATCGCTGAACGCCGCGCAGACCAATGAAGCGGCCGCGAAGAAGCAGTTCGACTTCGCCGACAAGCGCCTGGAAGTGGGCCTGGCGCCGATCACCGACGTGCACGAAGCACGTGCCCAGTACGACCAGGCACGTGCCAACAGCATCGTTGCGCAGAACACCCTGGCCGATAACTACCAGGCGCTGACCGAACTGACCGGCCAGCCGGTGGTCAACCTGCGCGGCCTGCCGGCGGACTTCCGCCCGGAAGTGCCGGCCAACCGCGGCAACATCGATGAGCTGGTGCACCAGGCCACCACCGGGAATCCGGCACTGAAGGCACAGGAACTGAAGGTCAGCGCTGCCGAGGCCGGCGTGCAGGCCGCACGTGGTGGCCACTACCCGACCCTGTCGCTGGGCGGCAGCTGGGGCAAGAGCGCGACCTGGGGTGACAGCACCGGTGCAGGCTCGTTGTCGCCGGATGCACGCACCAACAGCATCGGGCTGACCCTGAGCGTGCCGATCTTCGCCGGTGGTGCCACCCAGTCCGGCGTGCGCCAGGCGCTGGCCCAGCGCGACATCGCCCAGGACGGCTACGAGCAGCAGAAGCGCGCCCTGGACCGCAACACCCGCAATGCCTACCAGACCCTGGTGCAGGGCATCAGCGAAGTGGAAGCCCGCCGCCTGGCGGTGGTCTCGGCGCAGAGCGCGTACGACGCGTCGCAGGTCGGCCTGGAAGTCGGTACCCGTACCGTGCTGGACGTGATCCAGAACCAGCGCATCCTGTTCTCGGCGCAGCTGGATTATGCACAGGCCCGCTACACCTTCCTGCAGAACCGCCTGCTGCTGAGCCAGTCGCTGGGCGCGCTGGACGTGGCCGAGCTGCAGGACGTCAACCGTCTGCTGACCCAGGACGCAGGCAACCCGGCAACGACCACGAACTGAGTCGTCGTCCTGCCGGCAACGAAGAAGCCACCCACGAGGGTGGCTTTTTTGTGGACGCCGCATGCGCACGCAATCACGCATGACGCAGAACTGCCGCGCATCAGCCGGGCCATGCGCGCAGCTGCAGCACCGCCGACAGCAGGCACAGTGCCGCCGCCAAGGGCGCCAGCACCGGCATCGTCAACGACCATCGTGAGCCGTGCGACACCTCCACGCATTCCCGCGTGCGCAGTGCCCCAAGGCACAGCGCTGCCGTCACCAGCAGGGCGGCCGGGCCAGGCAGCACCGGCAGCCACCCCATCGGCACGCATAGCGCCAACAAGGCCGAGAGCAGAACAACGACCACGGTCGCCAGCGTTTTCCTGGGCCCATGCTTCTCTTTGCATGCCACGGACCACATCCCCATTGCCAGATGTGCGGCCAGCAACACCAGCACCAGTAGCAGCGCCGCCAATCCGGCCATGCCGGCCAAAGGCAGCAGCGGCAGCAGCCACTGCAGTTCGGGATGGCCTTGCAGTGCCACCGACAACGGACGCGGGCTGGCCAGCGCCGGGAATGCGACCAGCCCCGCCTGCAGCGCAGCCAGCAGGATCAACAGCAGCATGGCCAGCAACACCATCGCTGCCAGCACCCTGAATTGCTGCGATACCGTTCGCAGGCGCAGGCCGGGAAAGCCCAGCGCCAGCCCTGCGCTGGCAAACACGCCCAGCAACGACACGCTCGCGGCAAGTACGCCGCCCAGCCCGAAGTGATAGGGCGCGGTTGCCTCTGGCAACCACGGAATCCAATGGGCGTAGTGCACATGCCGCGCCGCCAGCGCCAGCAACAGCACGCCGATACCGATCTTCACCGTCAGCAGTGCGCAGACCAGCAGTGCGGCACGCCGCGGCGGCAACACCGCGAACATTCCCAACAGCAGCAGGCCTGCTGCCGCCAGCAACGGGCCCGGCAGCCAGCTGTCCGCGCTGATGCCGCGGCTGGCCAGCACCGCATGTAGATGCAGGGCAGCGGACTGCGCGACGCCTGCTGCCGTCGCCACCAGTTCCAGCAGCAGTACGGCGCCCAGCAAGCCGGCGAGGCCCCTGCCCCAGCTTGCAACCAGCAGCCCGTGCAGGCCATCCACGCCTGGCCATTGCTGGCGCACGACCTGCACGCAGCACAGCACCAGTCCGGCAGCCAACGCGGCCAGCAGCAGACTGAGCACGATGGCTGGACCGGCCTGGACAGCGGTGTACTGGCCGACCCGCGCCACCACATTTCCTCCCAGCAGCAGCGTCAGCGCAACCACCGCCAGATGTTCCTTCCCGGGATGCAGTCCGCCGACGCCATCCCTGCTGCTGTCGCCATCCATCGCAAGTCCTCTTGATATGCGCCCACATGCGGGCGACCGCAGGCTGGCAGCCCACGCCAAGAGGCGGTATCAGATTCCGTGCGATCTATGCCGCGATGTGATCGCAGGCACGCTGCCTTCTACGCAAACGGTCCGGCGACGACAGGAATCTGGCCGCTAAGCAGAATTGATGCAGTCGTTCGCGACAGCGAGACCGCGGGCGTAGGCACAACCCTAGCGACGAGGCGGCGGCAGGTGCGGCGCAACCAGCGCCAGCGTGCGCTGCAATGCGCCGCGACCGTTGCTGACCAACGTGCACCCTGCACGCGCCATGTCTTCGCGCGCCTGCGCGCTGTCGAGCAGATGCAGCAGCAGATCACCGACCGCCTGCACGTCCTCGCCGATCAGCAACGCACCGGCCTCGCGCATGCGTCGCGAGATCTCGGCGAAGTTGTGCAGGTGCGGACCGGTTACCGCTGCGGTGCCCATCGCCGCTGGTTCCAGCAGATTGTGGCCGCCGATCGGCTGCAGGCTGCCGCCGACGAACGCGACCTGTGCGCAGGCATAGAACGGCATCAGCTCGCCCAGGGTGTCGATGACGAACACATCGGTATCGGCATCGGGCCACTGCTTCGCGCGACGGGTCGCCACGTTCCAGCCCTGTTCGCGCGCCAGCGCCTCCACCTTCGGGAAGCGCTCGGGATGCCGTGGCGCCCACAGCAGCAACAGGCCGGGGTGCTGCTGGCGCAGGCGTCGGTGCAGGTCGATCACCGCCTGTTCTTCGCCGTCATGGGTGCTGGCCGCGATCCACACCGGGCGCCCGGCCGCAACCCGCGCATGGAACTGTTCGACAAAGCCCTGTACGTCCGGCGTGGCGATATCGAACTTCAGATTGCCCAGCGCCTGCACCTGTTCCGGCACGGCACCCAGCTGCACGAAGCGCTCGGCATCGTCCTGCGACTGTGCGGCAACGCAGGTGACGGTGCGCAGCGCGCGGCGGATCAGTGCGGCCAGCAAGCGGTAGCCTCGCAACGAGCGCGCGGACAGGCGGGCGTTGAGGATATAGACCGGGATGCGGCGGTCGCGGCAGCCGAACAGCATGTTCGGCCACAGCTCGGTTTCCAGGATCAGTGCCAGGCTGGGCTGGAAATGGCCGAGGAAGCGGTTTACGCTGCCCGGTACGTCGTACGGCAGGTAGACGTGGTCCAGCGCGTCTCCCCACAGCGCGCGCACGCGCTCCGAACCGGTCGGGGTGATGGTGGTGATGACCCAGCGGATGTCCGGACGCTGCTGGCGCAGGGCATTCACCAGCGGCGCGGCGGCATTGACCTCGCCCACCGAGACCGCGTGCAGCCAGACCCGCGGCTGGCCGGTCGGCTGCGGATACGAGGCATAACGCTCGTCCCAGCGCCGGAAGTATTCACGGACCCGGAAACCGCGCCAGACCAGGTGGTACACGGTGATCGGCAGCAGGATGTAGAGCACGGCCGAGTACAGGCCGCGCAGGATCCATTCGACAGGGTCTTTACGCATGCGGCAAGGATACGGGAGCCCCCCGGGAAAGACACGCAGCCGGGTTGGTAGAATGGCGCCATGTCCGATGCCACCACCGCCGTCCGCCCGTCGCTGCGCGATCCCCGCAACTGGCCGATGTTCGCCGCCATGCTCGGCGCCTTCGCCATCGCCCGCCTGCCGTGGATGCTGCAGCGTGCGCTGGGCCGTGGCGTCGGCTGGATCAGCTGGCGCCTGCTCGGCAGCCGCCGCCGCGCCGCCGAAGTCAACCTCAAACTGTGCTTCCCGGAAAAGGACGAGGCCTGGCGACAGCGCCTGGTCCGCGACAGCTTCGACGCACTGGGCGTGGGCGTACTCGAGTGCATCCGCGCCTGGTGGGGCAGCATCGACCGCATCCGCCCGCAGGTGCAGATCGAGGGTCTGGAACATCTGCGGCAGATGCAGGCCGAGGGCCGTGGCGTGCTGCTGGTCTCCGGCCACTTCATGACGCTGGAGATGTGCGGCCGCCTGCTGTGCGACTACGTTGACCTGTCGGGCATGTACCGCAAGCACAAGAATCCGGTATACGAGTGGGCGGTGAAGTTCGGTCGCCTGCGCTATGCCAAGGCGATGTACGCCAACGAGGACATCCGCGCCACGGTGCGCCACCTGAAGAAGGGCGGCTTCCTCTGGTACGCGCCGGACCAGGACATGCGCGGCAAGGACACCGTGTTCGTGCCGTTCTTCGGCCATACCGCATCCACCATTACCGCCACCCACCAGCTGGCACGGATGACCGGCTGTGCGGTGATCCCGTATTTCCACCGCCGCGAAGGCGGGAAGTACTTCCTGAAGATCGGCGCGCCGCTGGAGAATTTTCCCAGCGAGGACGTGGAAGCCGATACCACGCGGGTCAACCAGGCCATCGAAGCGATGGTGCGCGAAGCCCCCGACCAGTACCTGTGGATCCACCGCCGCTTCAAGCGCCAGCCCGGCGGGCGGAGCGATTTCTACAAATAACCGGATGCGGTGGAAGGGCCGGCGTGCTCATGGTAGTCGCCAACCTTGGTTGGCGCCGATGAACCAAGGCCGGTCCCGAAGAGCCAACCAAGGTTGGCAACTACTGCATCGGCGGAGATTCATCCGATTCGCGGGCCAGCAGGCTGCCGGCGAACAATGCGGCCAACAACACGGTCAGGCCCCCCCAGAACGCGGAATAGAACGCAAGGTGGGTGTTGAGCGGAAACACCGTGACCGCCAGCGCCAGCATTGCCGGGCGCGCTCGCTCGCGGGCGGCGGTGGGCGCGAAGCGCCACGCACGCCAGGCCTGGGCGACCGCGGCCAACCACAGCAGCAGGCCCAGCACGCCGGTTTCAGCAAGGATTTCCAGTACGATCTGGTGGGCATGCAAGGCCGGAGCATTGCCCCACACCGCAGGGCCCTCCTCAGCCACGCAGTCCGCATAGGCGTCGCGGAAGCCACGCGCGCCGACTCCGTTGATCGGATGCGCCTCGATCATGCAGGCGGCGGCTTCCCAGATCCTTGCACGCCCGGACAGCGCTTCGTCGACGCCACGCTCGCCTCCATCCCAGGCCATCGCGGTACGCGCGAAGCGTTCGCGAAGCTGTGGCACGCTGGCGGTCAGCGCGCCCGCTCCGAGAACCGCGAGCAGCGCGAGCAAAGCCAACCGCTTCCAGCCGAACTGGCGCACGCCGCTGTAGGCCAGCACCAGCGCGAAAGTGATCCATGACGCGCGCGAGCCGGCCAGCAGCAGCACGCTGCCCAGCGCCGCCGCTGCCAACACCCAGCCCAGGTTGCCGAAGCGGCGCGCTACCGGCAGCAACAGGAACGGCGACAGGCTGGCCAGCACCTGGCCGAACTTCAGGTTGCACGGACCCAGTGCGCCACTGAGGCGGTCAGCCAGCGCGGCCTCGTCGGCCGGACACAACGCGTGGCCGCTCACGGCCAGCTTCAGGTGTTCCAGTGACCAGAACCAAGGGCTGGTACCGGCCACCGCCTGCACCAGCGCATCCAGCGTCCAGGCGGCGGTGATCAACGCCAGTCCGCCGAAGGTCAGCCGTCGCCGCTCCGGCGTGGCCACGGCAATCGCCACCAGCCACATGAAGGGCAGATAGCGCAGGCCAGCGGCGGCCTTGGTCCACGACGCCGCCGGATCGATGGCATCGAACGCGGAAAACGCCTGTGGCAGCCAATAGCCGAGGAACAGGATCGAGGTCAGCGCCCACGCCGCGGTGCTCAGCAGGTGCGGGCGGCGCTGCAGCCGGCGGATCATCATGCGCGCGGCGGCATACAGCGCACCGAGTCCGAGTACGGTTTCGGCGATACCCGGCAACGGCCACATCGCCACGTACGCCAGCACCCACCACGGTGCCCAGCGACCGGCGCGGTCGTCGCGCACGATGACGGCGGGATCAGCCGGCGAGGTCGGCATAGAGGCGGAGGGTGTCACGCTGCATGGCCTGCAGGGTAAACGGGATACGGGCCGGCAAGGACGGCGGCTGCGCCAGCAGGGCCAGCGCGCGTTCACCCAGCGCGCGTGCATTACCCAGCGGCACCGCGCCGCTGGGCTGCAGCTGCTGCAGCAGTTCGCCGACGCCACCATGGTCCCAGCCCAGTACCGGGCGACCGACCGACAACGCTTCGACCACGGTGCGGCCGAACGCCTCGGGCTTGTCCGAGAGCTGCAGTACCAGGTCGCTGGCGGCATAGGCCTGGGCAATGCGCGCGGTCGGCGTGCTGATCTGCACCGCGTCGGCGATGCCCAGCGCCGCCGCCTGCCTGCGCAGATCAGCCACGTAGGCTTCGCGGCCGGGTTCATCAGTACCCAGCATCCACAGCTGCGCCGGCACACCGGTGGCGCGAACGTCAGCCAGCAGCTGCAGCGCGTGTGCGTGGCCCTTCAGGCGGGTGCCCCGCCCCGGCAGCAGCAGCAGCGGCCCTTCAACCTGGGCCAGCCACGGGTAATCCGCGGCCAGCGCCAGCCGCGGACGGCGATCGGCACACGCCACGCGCGGGAACTGGCGGACATCGACGCCGCGCGGAATCACCTGCAGCCTCGCTTCGGGAACCGTCGGATAGTGCCGCTGCACATAGTCGCGCACGGTGTTGGACACGCAGATCACGCGCTCGCCGCTGGTCATCACCGCGCTGTAGCGACTGGGTGAATTCAGGCCGTGCACGGTAGTCACCCAATGCGGGCGCTGTGCGACGGGCATCGCACGGATCGCGTACAGGCCCAGCCAGGCCGGCAACCGCGAACGGGCATGCACGATATCCGCACCGACCTCGGTGAACAGGCGACGCAGGGTCGGCAGGTGACGCAGGGTCAGCAGCGACTTGCGGCCGATATCGAGGGTGAGATGCTCGGCACCACTATCGAGCAGCGGCTGTACCAGGCGACCGCCAGCGGACACCACCAGCGCGCGATGGCCGGCAGCCACCAGCGCCGCAGCAATTTCAAGGGTCGAGCGCTCGACACCGCCGGAGTGCAGCGCCGGCAGCAACTGCACCACGGTCAATCGGCGCATCGATCGAAGGCCTGCTTAGTCGGCCAGCACGAACACGGAGCCGCAGTACGCGCACTTCGCTTCGCCGTTGGGCTCGTCTTCGATCGGCAGGTACACGCGCGGATGCGAGTTCCACAGCGCCATTTCCGGCGTCGGGCAGCTCAGCGGCAGATCGCTGCGGTGCACGGTGTAGCGCTTTTCGGCGTTGGCGGGCGCGGTGGCGGTATGGCTCATGGCGGATGTCGATGAACGGGTTGCGAGGCCTGCGATTCTAGCATCCGGGCTGCCCTGACATTGCGCCGCAACAGGTCTTTGCGCGTACCGGGCCGATTCCCTGCGGCCTTGCATGCCGCCTCGGGACGGGGTGCCGGTGGAAATTCCCGACCGATCCTGCAGGTTCATGCCGAAAATCGGCCGACAGCGATATTTCCCGCATTTGGATCGAACTAAATGGCACTTGTCAGGCCGCGATGGCTGTTGCAGGATCGGGCCAGGTCGTAACCCGACCTGCTCAATCCGACCCGATCGCATGGCCCGCCCCCACCGGACCAGCATCGCCTCTACCACTGCCAGCCTGGCGGGCGGAGCGATGCTGCCTGTGGTGTCCGCCGATGCGGGTTCTGCCTGCCGCCTGCCCCTCCGGGAGACCCTTGCATGACCCTGTCCGATCCGCGCCGCGCCCTGCTTCCGCTCGCCCTGGCCCTGGCCTGTGCGACCACTGCGATGCCGGTGCTGGCACAGGGGCTGCAGACCTCGTTCGAGCCCGGTGAGCCAGCTCCGACCCAGACCGCGGGAGCACTGCAGGTCACGATCGGCAACGGCCCTGCAGCGCCCTACACCGCCAAGCGCAACGCCGGCTACAGCGGCCTGCATGCACTGCGCTACAGCAGCGCTGGCGGTAACGCGCGGCGCGAACTGTTCAAGACAGACCTGGCCATCGAGGCCGATACCACGCTGTCGTGGTTGGTGCTGCCGGAAATCGTCGGCAAGGACAGCGTGGCCTCGACCTATGTCTCGCTGGACCTGCTGCTGGACGATGGCAGCAGGGTTTCGGCCGGCACTGCCCGCGACCAGCATGGCGTGGCCATCAGCGCGCGCGCGCAGGGCGATTCGAAGACGCTGTATCCGCAGCAGTGGGCGCGCAAAGCGGTACGCCTGGGCGACGTGGCCGCGCTGAAGGGCCGCCGCGTGGTGGCGATCGAACTGGAAGTGGCCAGTGCCGACGGCGCACCGGTATCCGGCTGGATCGACGATGTGCGCCTCGACGCGCAGCCACACCAGCAACCGCAGCGCGTCTCCGACTGGGTGCTGACCACCCGTGGCACCCAGGCCAACGGCACCTTCTCGCGCGGCAACAATTTCCCGGCCACCGCTGTGCCGCACGGATTCAACTTCTGGACCCCGGTGACCGATGCCGGTGCGCTGAACTGGCTGTACCGCTGGAACGAACAGAACGACGCACAGAACCGGCCGCAGCTGCAGGCGCTTGCGCTGAGCCACCAGCCCAGCCCGTGGATGGGCGACCGCCAGACCTTCCAGGTGATGCCCTCGGCCAGTCGTGGTGTGCCGGAGGCAGACCGCCGCAAGCGCGCACTGTCGTTCGATCGCAGCCATGAAAGCGCGCGCCCGTATCGCTACGACGTGCGCTTCGACAATGGCATCGCGGCCTCGATCGCACCGACCGACCATGCCGCAGTGTTCCGCTTCGACTTCCCCGCAGACGGCAACGCCAACCTGCTGTTCGACAACGTCGATGCACGTGGCGGCCTGACCCTGGACGCTGCGACGCAGACGCTGTCCGGCTACACCGATACCCGCAGCGGCCTGTCCAACGGCGCCAGCCGCATGTACGTGGTGGCCAGCTTCGACAAGCCTTGGCGCAGCAGCGGCCGTCTCGATACAGGCCGCCCCACCGGCTACATCACGTTCGACACCGGCAGCGAGCGCCGGGTGACCATGCGCATCGCCACCTCGCTGATGTCGGTGGAACAGGCGCGGCACAACCTCGCACTGGAAATCGCCACCACCGACACGCTGGAAAGCGTGGCCGGTCGCGCCCAGGATGCATGGGACGCCCGCCTGGCCCGCTTCGATATCGGCAATGCCAGCGACGACCAGAAGACCACGCTGTATTCCAGCCTGTACCGTCTCTACCTGTACCCCAACTCCGGCCACGAGAACGTGGGCAGCGCGGCGGCGCCGGACTGGCGCTACGCCAACCAGGCCAGCGCCAGTGACGACAACACCGACGGCAGCGCGACCCGCAGCTTTGCCGCCGTGCGCGATGGCAAGGTGTTCGTCAACAACGGCTTCTGGGACACTTTCCGCACCACCTGGCCGGCCTATGCGCTGTTCACTCCGGAGGATGCCGGGCAGCTGGTGCAGGGTTTCATCGAGCAGTACCGTGCCGGCGGCTGGATCGCACGCTGGTCGTCGCCGGGCTACGCCGATCTGATGGTCGGCACCAGCTCCGATGTTGCCTTCGCCGATGCATGGCTGAAAGGCATCGGCGGCTTCGACCCGGCCGAGGCCTATGCCGCCGCACTGAAGAACGCCACGGTGGTACCGCCGGACCGCCATGTCGGCCGCAAGGGCATGGAGCGCTCGACCTTCCGTGGCTACGCCAGCGCTGACGTGCATGAAGGCATGTCGTGGACGATGGAAGGTGCGCTCAACGATTTCGGCATCGCCAACATGGCCGAGGCCTTGGCCAAGCGCGCGACCACGCCCGCCGCACGCGAGCGCTACAGCACCGAGGCCGACTACTTCCGTCACCGCGCCGCCAGCTACGCGACGATGTTCGACCCGGCCGCAGGCTTCTTCCAGGGCCGCAGGGCCGATGGCCGCTGGCGGGTGGATGCCAAGCACTACGACCCGCGGGTGTGGGGCCACGATTACACCGAATCCAATGGCTGGACGTTCGCCTTCACCGCCGCACACGACGGCGAAGGCCTGGCCGCGCTGTACGGTGGCCGCGACAGGCTGGCCGCCAAGCTGGACACCTTCTTCGCCACGCCGGAAACCGCCGACGCGGCGTTCGCCGGCTCCTACGGCGGCACCATCCATGAAATGACCGAAGCACGCGATGTGCGCATGGGCATGTACGCGCACAGCAACCAGCCGGCGCATCACATCCCGTGGATGTACCTGTATGCCGGGCAGCCGTGGAAGACCCAGCAGCACGTGCGCGAGATCCTGTCGCGGCTGTATGTCGGCAGCGAGATCGGCCAGGGTTATCCGGGAGACGAGGACAACGGCGAGACCTCGGCATGGTATGTGCTGGCGTCGCTGGGCCTGTACCCGCTGCGCATGGGCGCGCCGGAGTACGTGATCGGCTCGCCGGCGTTCCAGCATGCGCGGGTGGAACTGCAGGGCGGCGCGGTGCTGACCGTGAACGCGGCCAACAACTCGCGCGAGAACGTCTACGTGCAGTCGCTGAAGATCAACGGCACGCCGTGGACGAAGACCTGGGTGCCGCACGAAGTGATCGCCAAGGGCGCGACCCTGGACTTCGTGATGGGCCCGCAGCCGTCGCGCTGGGGCAGTGGCGTGGACGATGTTCCGCGCTCGTTGACCGCGCGTGGCCAGCGCCCGCAGCTGCTGCACGACCTGCTCGGCAGCGGTACGAAAGCAACGCTGGCCGATGGCCGCGCCCTGCCCGCACTGGTCGATGACGATGCCACCACCACGGTGGGCCTGGGCGGTGGCGCAACCATCGCGCTGAGCGGCCTGACCGACGGCACCCCGACGATGTACACGTTGACCAGTGGCGACGGCAGCATCCGTGGCGGCGAATGGGCACTGGAGGCACGCAACGGCAATGGCGGCTGGACCGTGCTCGACCAGCGTAGTGGTGAGGACTTCGCGTCCGCCCGCCAGACCCGTCCGTTCCGCATCGCCAAGCCTGGCCGCTACAGCGAGTATCGCCTGCGCCTGCTGGCACCGGGTCGGCTGCCGTTGGCGGAGATCGAACTGTTGGCAGCCAGCACCGTACAATGAGTCCTATGCGCTACCGTCTGCTGCCTCTGGCCCTTGTTGCCCTGTCCTTCTCCAGCTTCGGCCAGACCCAGGCGTTCGATACGCAGCTGACCCGCGATGGCGTGACGCTGAACTACCAGGACGCCCGTGGCGCCCTGGCCGCGCCGCAGCGCAAGCGGGTGATCGATACGTTCTTCTTCGCCTATCTGCGCGAACGCGCGGACTTCCATCCGGCGGCGCCGTCGATGGTGCGCATCGTGATCGATCCGGCCTACACCGGCATCGCCTTCGTTGGCGACAAGGAACAGGCGGCGACGATCACCATCAATCCGGGTTGGCTGGCGCAACACCCGAACGACATCGACCTGGTTACCCATGAGGCGATGCACATCGTGCAGGGGTATCCCGGCTACGGCGATGCACGGGTACCGGGCTGGCTGGTGGAAGGCATCGCCGACTACGCCCGCGACCGCTATGGCATGGATAACGCCGCCGCCGGCTGGGCATTGCCGGTCAAGGTCGAGAAGGGGCAGAACGTCGACAGCGGCTACCGGGTCACCGGCGCCTTCCTGAAGTGGGCCGAGACCGAGCATCCGGGCCTGGTACTGGCGCTGGACAAGGCCCTGCGCGATGGTCGCTACACGCCTGCGCTGTGGCAGAAGCAGACCGGCAAGGCGTTGCCGGCACTGTGGGCGCAGTACGCCAAGCCGCGTTCGGATGCGCCGCCGGCGCCAGCACGCCGCGGCAAGCGCTGACGGGTAGCGCCGGGCCATGCCCGGCGGAATGCAGAGCGCCGCGCTGCGCGCTCGCCGGGCATGGCCCGGCGCTACCACATCGCTGCCTCAGCGCGACCGCACGAAGCCGGCGTACAGCGCGAACAGCTGCCGGAAATAACGACGCGTCACTCGATTGCGCATGGCACCCTCGCCGATGGAAAGTTGGTCGGGCCCAGGGCAGGAAGGCCGGTCCGGTCCCTTCCCGCGGCCGGGCCACGTGGGCGTATTGGGCCGCAAAGGCGTTGCAGGGACATGACCGGGCGGCGTAGCGCGTGTGGCACAGGCCGGCGGGCGGTAGAGCCGGCCGCTGGCCGGCTGCAGTGGCGGTGGACATGATTGCGGTTGCCGGCCAGCGGCCGGCACTACCCGTTTCCGCTTTGCGGAAACAGAAACGCGCCCCGCGGGGCGCGTTTCTGCAGCTGTCGCTGGAAAGAAGGCTTACGCCTTCTTTTCCGCTTCCAGCTGCTTGCGGATCTGCGCATCCACCGCGGCAATCGCGGTCATGTTCAGGATCCGGCGCGAGGTCGCGCTGGTGGTCAGGATGTGCACCGGCTTGTTCACGCCCATCAGGATCGGGCCGATCGCCACGCCGTCGGTGAACACGCGCACCAGATTGTAGGCGATGTTGGCCGCTTCCAGGTTCGGCAGCACGAACAGGTTGGCACGGCCCTGCAGGGTCGAACCCGGCAGCAGTTTCTGGCGCAGCGCTTCATCCCATGCGGTGTCGCCCTGCATCTCGCCATCCACGTTCAGACGCGGGTTGCGCTTGAGCAGCAGCTCGCGCACCTGACGCATCTTCAGCGCATCCTTCGAGTCGTGGCTGCCGAAGTTGGAGTGCGACAGCAGCGCCACCTTCGGTTCCACGCCGAACAGCTTCATGCGGTAGGCGGCCTGCAGGGTCGCTTCGCACAGCTGCTCGGCGGTCGGATCTTCCTGCACGTGCGTATCGACGAAGAAGAACACGCCCTGCTGGTTGATCACGCCGGTCATCGCCGAGGTCGAGGTGACCTTCGATTCCAGCGGCAGCACGCTGCGCACGTAACCCAGCTTCTTGTGGAAACGCCCGACGATGCCGGTCAGCATCGCATCGGCTTCACCACGGGCCACCATCACCGCCGCGATCAGGGTCGGACGCGAACGCATCAGGTTCTTCGCCGCGGCCACGGTCACGCCACGACGGCCGGTCAGGCCGTGGTAGTACTGCCAGTATTCGTTGAAGCGCGGGTCGTCATTGATGTTGGTGACTTCAATGTTCTCGCCGATCTTCAGGCGCAGGCCGAGGCGCTCGATGCGCGACTCGATCACTTCCGGGCGACCGATCAGGATCGGATGCGCCAGGCCGTCGTCGACCACGTTCTGCACCGCCTGCAGCACCACTTCCTCTTCGCCTTCGGCGTAGACCACGCGCTGCTTGTCACTGCGTGCGCGATCGTAGACCGGCTTCATCATCAGGCTGGTGCGATAGACGAACTGGGCCAGCTTGTCGCGGTAGGCGCCCATGTCGGCGATCGGACGGGCGGCCACGCCCGAATCCATCGCAGCCTGCGCCACCGCAGCCGACAGCTCCACCAGCAGGCGGCGGTCGAACGGGCGCGGAATCAGGTATTCGCGGCCGAAGCTCGGGGTCTCGCCGCCATAAGCCGAACCCATGTCGGTGGCCGCACGACGCGCCAGCGCGGCGATCGCGCGCACGCAGGCGATCTTCATTTCCTCGTTGATCGCGGTCGCGCCCACGTCCAGCGCACCACGGAACAGGTACGGGAAGCACAGCACGTTGTTGACCTGGTTCGGGTAGTCCGAACGGCCGGTGCCGATGATCGCGTCCGGGCGCGCCGCGCGCGCCAGCTCCGGCATGATTTCCGGGGTCGGGTTGGCCAGCGCGAAGATCACCGGGTCCGGCGCCATCGTCTTGACCATCTCGGCAGTCAGGATGCCCGGCGCCGACAGGCCCAGGAAGATATCCGCACCGTCGACGATCTCGGCCAGGCTGCGCTTGTCGGTATCGCGCGCATAGCGCTGCTTTTCCGGGTCCAGATCGGTACGGCCGGTGTGGATCACGCCCTCGCGGTCGAAGGCCAGGATGTTTTCCGGCTTCAGGCCCAGCTGTACCAGCATGTTCACGCAGGAAATGCCGGCCGCGCCCATGCCCGTGGTCGCCAGCTTCACTTCCTCAATCTTCTTGCCGGTGATCGCCATGGCGTTGAGCACCGCCGCACCGACGATGATCGCGGTGCCGTGCTGGTCGTCATGGAACACCGGGATCTTCATGCGCTCGCGCAGCTTGCGCTCGACAATGAAGCACTCCGGTGCCTTGATGTCTTCCAGATTGATGCCGCCGAAGGTCGGTTCCAGCGAGGCGATGATGTCGACCAGCTTGTCCGGGTCGGTTTCATCCACTTCGATGTCGAACACATCGATGCCGGCGAACTTCTGGAACAGCACGCCCTTGCCTTCCATCACCGGCTTGCCGGCCAGTGCGCCGATGTTGCCCAGGCCCAGCACCGCGGTGCCGTTGGAGATCACCGCCACCAGGTTGCCGCGCGCTGTCAGCTCGCTGGCCTGCTGCGGGTCGGCCTTGATCGCTTCACAGGCATATGCCACGCCCGGCGAATACGCCAGCGACAGGTCGCGCTGGGTCAGCATGGGCTTGGTAGCGGAAACCTTGATCTTGCCCGGCGGGGACATCCGGTGGTAATCGAGGGCGGCCTGTTTGAAATCTTCGTTGGACATCGATGTGGGTTACATGAATGGGCAGAAGGGACAGGGGATCATACCCCCGTTGGAGCGCTCGGACCTGTCGCTACCCTGTCGCAGTCATGCTGCGACCGCACAATTCCGGGGCGTATGCGACGGCCTGAAGGGACAGCTTCGGCGCTGGCCATGACAGCCATGGGACGCCTTGAAACGCTGCGGGGCCGTACCACTGTCGTGATCGGCCCCGCAGTACCACACACCTGGATCAGCCCTTGGCCGGCAGTGCCTCGGGCACCACGTCGATCGGCGGCGGCAGCTCGCTCTCGCGGCCGTCCAGCGCCAGCTGCAGGCGGTTGCGGTCCAGCGCGCCTTCCCAGCGCGAGACCACCACGGTGGCCACGGCGTTGCCGATGAAGTTGGTCAGCGAGCGGCACTCGCTCATGAAGCGGTCCACGCCGAGGATCAGCGCCATGCCGGCCACCGGCACTTCCGGCACCACCGCCAGCGTAGCGGCCAGGGTGATGAAGCCGGCACCGGTGACACCCGCTGCGCCCTTGGAGCTGAGCATGGCGACCAGCAGCAGGGCGATCTGGTGGCCCAGGGTCAGTTCGGTATTGGTGGCCTGGGCGATGAACAGCGCGGCCAGGGTCATGTAGATGTTGGTGCCGTCCAGGTTGAACGAGTAGCCGGTGGGAACCACCAGGCCGACCACCGACTTGCTGCAGCCGGCGCGTTCCATCTTCTCCATCAGCGACGGCAGCGCCGACTCCGACGAGGACGTGCCCAGCACCAGCAGCAGTTCGGCCTTCAGGTAGCGCGCCAGCTTGAACACCGAGAACCCGCACAGGCGGCAGACCACGCCCAGGATCACCGCTACGAACAGGAACGCGGTGAGGTAGAACGAGCCGACCAGCCAGGCCAGGTTGACCAGCGAACCGACGCCGTACTTGCCGATGGTGAAGGCAATCGCACCGAAGGCGCCGATCGGGGCGGCCTTCATCAGGATGTGCACCAGCTTGAACACCGGGGCGACCAGCGCCTCCAGGAAGTTCAGGATCGGCTTGCCCTTCTCGCCCACCGATGCCAGGGCGATGCCGAACAGCACCGCGATGAACAGCACCTGCAGGATGTTGCCATCGACGAAGGCGCTCACCAGCGTCTTCGGAATGATGTCCATCAGGAAGCCGACCAGAGTCAGGTCGTGCGACTTCTCGACGTAGCTGTGCACCGCGGTCTGGTCCAGCTCGGCCGGGTTGATGTTCATGCCGGCGCCGGGCTGCACCACATGCGCCACGATCATGCCGACGATCAGCGCCAGCGTGGAGAAGAACAGGAAGTACGCCATCGCCTTGGCGAATACGCGGCCCACCGTGCGCAGGTGGGTCATGCTGGCGATGCCGGTGACGATGGTCAGGAAGATCACCGGCGCGATGATCATCTTCACCAGGTTGATGAAGGCGTCGCCGAGCGGCTTCATCTTCTCGCCAACCAGCGGTTCGTAGTGGCCGAGGATGGCGCCCAGGACGATCGCCACGATCACCTGGAAGTACAGCTGGCGATAGATCGGCAACGGCTTTGCAGGCGCCGGGGCTGCGGTCGGGATGTGCATGGCGGACTCCGGAAGGGGCGTTTTCAGGCACGTACGGCCCCAGCACTGCACGGGAACCGTTACCGTGGAAACTGTTCGCAGGCCCTGTGCTGCACGCGCAGGGGGTGCGACCAATGGACGCCTTTGTACGCGCCGGGCACGCCGGCGCAGATAACCTATTGGTACTAGCCCCCCGGTTCAGGTGGCAGCGGTGCCTACACTGGCGCCGCACCGCCCGATCACGGGGAGGCCGGTGGCCCGAGCTGAACGGCCGGGCGCGTCATTGCGAAAGTTCCGGCCCTTGCGGCCGTTGTTGTCCTGTCCACACGCAATCTGAGAGAGCCGCACCCAACATGCGCCCGATTCCCACCTTGCTGGCCTTGTCGCTGGCCGCCCTTCCCGCCTTCGCTTCGGCTGCCGATTTCGACAACTGGCCGACCAAGTACGCCTTCGGCGACGGCACCGAGCTGGCCGCTACCGCCAACATCGCCTACGACTACAACGATTTTTCCTCGGGCAGCGGCCTTGAGGACGATGATGCCGTGCGCCGCAAGGAGTTCGGTGCAACGCTGAAGAAGAAGGGCGTCTACGACGCGATGGTCTACTACGACTTCCAGGCCGACACCTGGCTGGACGTATTCGTGCGCTTCGAGAGCAAGGCCTTCTTCGGCCGCGACATCGGCCGCTTCCGCTTCGGCTACATGAAGACCCCGGTCGGCCTGGATGCGAATACCTCTTCGCGCGCCGGCAGCTTCCTGGAAACCGCGCTGCCCGTGCAGGCCTTCTACGCAGGCCGTCGTACCGGCGTGGAATGGGTGCTGGAGCGTCCGCAGTACCTGCTGCAGGCCGGCGCCTATGGCGGCAAGGACCTGCAGGGTGACAACCCCGGCACCACCCAGGCGGTGCGTGCGGTGTGGACCCCGGTCAAGGCACCCGGTGACGTGATCCACCTGGGCCTGGCCTATTCGCAGGAAAATCCGCGTGGTTACAGCGATGGCCGCGACGTCCACCACGAAGCCAGCGCACGCCTGCGTGCCCGTCCGGAAGCCGGCCTGACCGATATCCGCTTCGTCGATTCCGGCGCGCTGGTCACCGCCGACCAGATCCGCCGCACCGGCCTGGAAGGCATCTGGATCCGCGGCCCGTTCTCGCTGCAGGCCGAAGCCCTGCGCGCCACGGTCACCCGCAATGACGGCAAGCCCGACTACACCGGCAGCGGCCAGTACGCGATGGCCAGCTGGGTGTTGACCGGCGAATCGCGCCCGTACAACGCCGGTGCGGTGGCCAACATCAAGCCGGCCCACGACTACGGCGCGGTGGAACTGGTGGCCCGCTACAGCCGCCTCGACCTCGACGACGGCAGCATCCTCGGCGGCCGCCAGCACGACCTGACCCTCGGCGCGAACTGGTACCTGACCAGCCATTTCAAGTTCCAGGCCAACTACGTGAAGGTCGACGCCAGCCGTCGCGGCGTGCACAGCACGCCGGAGATCTTCGAACTGCGCGCGCAGATGCACTTCTGACCCCTTCCACGTCAGACCCCGGCGGGCGTGCACGTCACGCCCGCCGGCCCTGCGTAGACTGCCGCCATGTACTGGCTCAGCCGCCACCGGATGCTGTTGCTCACCCTGCTGGTCATGGTCGGCGGCACCGTGCTGTGCGCCGTCGCCGCCGGCCACTACGCCTGGCGACGCGCCCTCGGCGACGAGAGCAGCCAGGTGCAACGCCAGCTTCAACTGTACGGCCAGGGCCTGCAGCAGCGTATCGACCGATTCGGTACGTTGCCGCAGGTGCTGGCGCTTGATCCGGATCTTCTGCACGCACTACGCGTGCCGCCCTCGCCCACCGAACGGCAGCGGCTGAACCTCAAGCTGCAACGTGCCAATGAAGTCACCCGCGCTTCGACCCTGACTCTGGTCGGTCACGATGGCGTGGCCGTGGCGGCGAGCAACTGGGACCAGCCGACCACCAACGTCGGCGAGAACTACAGCTACCGCCCCTATTACCGCCAGGCGCTGGCCCAGGGCCGTGGCCGCTTCTACGGGATCGGCATGACCACCGGCGTGCCCGGCTACTACCTGTCGCAGGCCATCGAGGAAGACGGCAAGCGACTGGGCGTGGTGGTGATCAAGGTCGAGCTGTCCGCACTGGAACAGGAATGGCTGAGCAGCCCGGACGTGGTGCTGGCCAGTGACGACCACGACGTGGTCTTCCTGGCCAACCGCGATGCCTGGCGCTACCGCCTGCTGCGCCCGCTGGGTGCCGATGAGCGCCGCGAGATGCTGGATGCGCGCCAGTATGCCGACCGTACCCTGCAGCCCCTGCGCGCGCGCACTGAAGACGTGCTGGCCGACGGTGGCCGCATGGTGCGCCTGCTGGACCCTGCGCTGCCGCAGCCGATGCTGTGGCAGAGCCTGCCGCTGCCTGCCGAGAACTGGAACCTGCACCTGCTGCACGATGCCAGTGCCGCCACCGCCGCCGGCCGTGCGGCCGCGCTTACCGGAGGTGCTGCGTGGCTGGCGCTGGGCTTCCTGGTGCTGTTCGTGCAGCAGCGCCGGCGCCTGGCCAAGCATCGCCTGCGCAGCCGCCGCGAACTGGAAACCCTGCTCAAGCAGCATGCACAGGAACTGCGCACCGCACAGGATGGCCTGCTGCAGGCCGCCACTGATGCCGACAGCGGCCTCAGCCGCAGCCTTGAACACCTGCCGCAGGGCGTGGTGGTGATCGACCGGGACCTGCGTCTGGTCGCATGGAATTCGCGCTACCTGGAACTGTTCCGTTTCCCGCTGGACCTGGTACGCGTGGGCCGGCCGATCGAAGAGCTGTTCCGCTTCAACGCCCGCCGCGGCCTGCTCGGCCCCGGCCCGGTCGACGAGGCCATCGAGCGCCGCCTGAACCATCTGCGCAGCGGCCGCCCGCACATGCGCGAGAGCGAGAAGGACGACGGCACGGTGCTGGAAATCCGCGGCAATCCGCTGCCCGACGGCGGCTTTGTCACCAGCTACGCCGACATCACCAGCTACAAGAACGCTGCACGCGAACTGCGCTCGCTGGCCGATGCACTGGAACATCGCATTGCCGAACGCACCCATGACCTGGACGAAGCACGCCGCGAGGCCGAACAGGCCAACCGCTACAAGACCCGCTTCGTCGCCTCGGCGGTGCACGACCTGCTGCAACCGCTGAATGCCGCGCGCATGTTCGTCTCGGTGCTGCGCGGCAAGCTGAGCGACCCGGCGCAGCAGCAGACCAGCGACCATATCGATGCCGCGTTGGCGGCGCAGGACGCGATCCTCAACAGCCTGCTGGACATCGCGCGGCTGGAATCGGGCAGCCTGCCGACGCGTGTACAGGCCTTCCGGCTGGGACCGCTGCTGCAGACGCTGGCACGCGAATTCGGCATCGCCGCGCAGTCGCGCGGCCTGGTGGTCGACTGGGTAGATACTGATGCCGTAGTGGTCAGCGATGAGGCACTGCTGCGCCGCATCCTGCAGAACTTCCTGTCCAATGCGCTGCGCTACACACCACAGGGACGCGTGCTGATCGGCTGTCGGCGTGCGGGCGACCAGCTGCGCATCGAGGTGCATGACCAAGGCCCGGGCATTCCGGAAAGCCTGCAGGGTGAGATCTTCGAAGAGTTCCGTCGCCTGAACGATGGTGTGGAGCAGGAACGTGGCGCCGGCCTGGGCCTGGCCATCGTCGAACGCATCGGCCGGCTGCTCGGCCACCGCATCAGCCTGCGCTCCACCCTGGGCAAGGGCAGCGTATTCGCTGTGAGCGTGGCACTCGGGCGCGCCGACGATGTGATCGCAGCTGCCGCAGCGCCTGTCATCGCGGGCGAACCCTCCGATGACAGCCCACTGCGACAATGCCGGGTGTGGAGCATCGACGATGACCCCCACGTCTGTGCGGCGACCCGCGCGCTACTGGAACGTTGGGGCTGCCAGGTGGAACTTGCCGACGGTCCGCAGGGGGCACTGGAAATCGCCAGTGCACTGAACGTACCGCAGTTGCTGTTGCTGGACGTGCGCATGGGGCACTGGCACGGACCGGACCTGTATGAAGCGCTGTGCACGCTGTGGAAGGCGCGACCGCCGGTGATCCTGGTGACCGCCGAGCGTGATGAGGCACTGAAGGCGCATGCCGCCGAGAACGGCTGGGGCTTCCTGCTCAAGCCGGTGCGACCGCCCGCGTTGCGGGCGTTGATGACGCAGATGTTGTTGCGGCATCGGGGGTAGGACGACTCCGCCGCATTAGTGCACGGGTGGGTTCGCGCCCAGCTGACCCCATAGCGAATCCCCTCGTCCCTTCACGTGAGATCCGCAGGGTGAAAAGAGCGAGATGCGCGGCGTAGATGCGTAAGGAAAGGACAAACTCTGAGTAAAGACAAGCGGTCCCCTGACAGACCGACGCTGCCGAAGTGAGGAATATCTAGTTCCCGGCCGATCGGCCGATCACATCGTAGGCGAAAGAATGGACAAGCGTTCTCTTGGTAGCGTTTTTCTTGCAGCTGGCCTGACACTGGCAACCGGCGAAGCAAATGCAGAAAGTGAAACGACCTTCAATGGCGTCAGGTACCGCTGCACAAACAGCTGTGTCGTCAATGTTGACACTGCCGGAGCTTGGAAGGTCACCGACTGCTGTGGCGGACGCGTGAAGACAGTATTCCAGACAACCCGACCGCCGGACTGCAATGGTCCGTTTGATTGTCCTATTGATTGACAGCGACCGCCCGAGACCGAGGATCCACCGTGAGCTCCAATCATGCACCCAGCTCCATCATGCAGGCCTCACGCCTGATCACCGCAGTACTGCTATGCATGTGCTGCGCAGGATGTACCGAATACACAGCGCAAAGTACCAACACCATCCTTGATAAAACCGAGGAAGACGCACAAATCAATCAAGTGATATCGAGCAATCTCAGCACACAGCCGCCGGTTACGCGACCAGAAACTTACAACTCGGCAGCAACCTTACATCGCGCAGCATCATCAATCGAGCATCTTCAGTCAGAATCCGCACTCATCTTCGAGGGCGGAATCTCAAGCCAGGTGTCCGAAGAGCTCCTACGCTCCGGCAGAAGCACTTCAGACGCGATCGACCGCTTGACCGTGGACGCTGCTTCCAGCACCGAAGCACAGGATCTAGCCAAGCACTATCGATCCTCAATAGCCCGCGCAATGGGTGAGGACGCTTTACTTGAGCGTCTGTCATGCGGCCTTAGCATCTGCATCGGCATCGCTCGAGCCAGGAGCAACGCAGACCATGAAGCCTGGGGTCAAAGACTTGCGTCAGACACGTCCTCCCCCACTTACAGCTATGCCGAAACATCCGAAAATATTGGCGCAGGGTACGAGAACAGATTCATATTCTCCACGGATCCAGCGATGAATTCGATCAGCGGCAACTGATCCTTGGAGCAGCCTGAAGCCCCCATTACATCAGGCCACAAAAGGCACGCATCACTGATGAATCTGGAAAGAACCATCTTCGTACAGGTACCAAGCTATCGAGACCCTCAGTTGTTACCAACGCTGAAGGACATGATAGGAAACGCTACCTCGCCATTCCTGTTGCGAATTGTCGTCTGCTGGCAACATGGAGCCGAGCAAGATATCCAGACCTTCGAAGCGAATGGATTTGAATTGATCCATACAGCAAGCGAAGAAGGCGCGACAGTCCACTTCTTACAGCTGCATGGTGCAAACATCGAGTTGATCGACGTGGAGTACGTCAACTCCAAGGGATGCGGCTGGGCCAGAAACCTAGCCCAGCGGCGCTACCGAGGTGAGCACTACAACCTTCAAATCGACTCGCACCACCGATTCTCAGGTGAATGGGACGTCAAGATGAAGACCCTGCTCGAACTTCTGAAGGCAAGCTCACCAAAGCCACTTCTAACGGGATATCCGCCCAGCTTCGATCCCGACACCTATCCTTTGGGAAGGCAGGAGTACACAGCTGCCATCATCTTCGACTCATTCTCACCCACCGGTGTAGTCAGATTTCGATCTGTCCGGCTCCCCTCTCCAGCTCACGGTGAGATCGCATTCAAGGCGAAATTCGTAGCCGGCGGATTCATCTTCTCTGATGGGATCTTCATACAGGAAGTAATGAGCGACCCTGACCATTTCTTCTGCACGGAAGAGCTCGCAACATCCATACGAGCGTTCACGAAGGGATATGAGTTCTATCATCCATATGCCCCCCTACTTTGGCATCAGTACGACAACCCTGCCCGAAAGGTCTGGGACGACCAGTCGGAATCGTCAGCAGCCAACTCTGTCACCTCCATGACACTAGAAGATCGCACCAGCACGGCGCTACGAAAGACACTCGCTCTGGTAGCCCTTCCTATAGGAGCTGACATAGAAGACTTTGGAGACTTTGGACTAGGCTCACAGCGCACACTGCTTCAGTATGAGCGATACACTGGAATCAACTTTCGACTCCGAGCAGTTCACGAGGAATCTCTTGCTGTCCAAGAACCAGTTAGCGCGTCAGAGACTATTGATAACAATGAATGGGAGCGGAATCTCGTCTACTTCCGCTCAATGCGAGTCCATATTTTCTGCACAACCCTCTGCCCTTCATTCCCGGCCTCGGTGCTCGTCTCTTCCTATTCGTCGGATGGCGCAACGCTGCTCACCCGCGAGTTGTCCAGGCTCGAACTGAAAGCTCTCTCAAGAGAAGGCCACGTCCAGTATGTCGACACACTCAGGGCACCGCTAAACCAACTGCCGGTTCGCTATGCGGTACATATGCGCTGCGCTGATGCGCCGGCGGACCATCAGCTTTCGATCTTCGTTGAAGAGGTCCTTCTCTGACCACAGCAACAGACGAAGGATCTCTGCCTTAACGCCCTGCCCAGGTCAGCCGTCCATCCCTGCTCGCGCGTCACCTTCCGGTTCCAGTGCCTTCACCAGCACCGCAGCCTGGGTGCGGCTGTGGCACTCAAGCTTTTTCAGGATCGCGGTGACATGCACCTTCACCGTGTTCTCGGCCAGGCCCAGTTCGTAGGCGATCTGCTTGTTGAGCAGGCCATCGGCCAGGCACAGCAGCACGCGGAACTGCTGCGGGGTCAGCTGGGCCAGGCGGCTGGCCAGCAGCGCGTCGGCCTCGGAGCGTTCGGCAGCCATCGCCGGGAACCACAGTCCGCCGTCCAGCACCGCCCGCACGGCCTCACCGATGGTCTCGGCCGGGGCCGACTTCGGGATGAAACCAGCCGCGCCGAACTGCTGCGCGCGGCGGATCACACGGGGGTGATCGTTGGACGAGAGGATCACCACCGGGATGTCCGGATGCGAGCCGCGCACGTGCAGCAGCGCGGAAAAGCCGTGCGCGCCGGGCATGGTCAGGTCGAGTAGCACCAGGTCCACATCCGGATGCGCATCGAGTGCCTCGGCCAACGCATCGGCACTGGCGACCTCACGCACCTGCGCCAGCGGCAGGCTCTGCCGCAATGACTGCACCACCGCCGAACGCAGCAGCGGGTGGTCATCGGCGATCAGGATGGTGTATTCGCTCATGCGGCCATTGTACGGGCGCGACACCGGTAGCGCCGGGCCATGCCCGGCGGAATTGCGATGGGCATCGTCCCCTGCATCAGCGCCCTGCCGGCTCCACGCTGCTGCGCCAGGCATCGAGGAACTGGCGGCGCTTGAGCGCGTCCAGGTACACCAGCAGGCCGGGGCCGAGCTGGATCGGGCGGCGGCTGCGGCCGGGTGCATTCGCGCTGCGTGCATTGCCGGTCACGATCGGCATCAGCCGCGCCTCGCGCGACAGCACCTGCTGGCCGCGTGGCGACAGCAGGTAATCGAGGAAGCGCCGCGCTTCTTCCGGGTGCGGGCCGGTACGCGGAATCACCGCGGTACGCAGCACCACCAGCGTGTAATCCTCGGGCTCGACAATGGCCAGCGGTGCGCCGGCATCGACACGTGCCTGCGCGTAGGAGCCGAGCACGTTGTAGACCAGCGACAGCTGCCCGCTGGCCACCTGGTCCAGCAGCACGCCGGTACGTTCCTCGCGCACAACGTCGTTGTCACCGAGCGCACCCAGCAACGCACCGGCGATGCTGCCACGCTGCGCGTCCTGGGTCGCCAGCAGGTACCCGACGCTGCTGCGCTCGATGTCATAGGTGCCGACCTTTCCGCGCAGCGGCGCGCCCTCCGCGCGCAGCCGGTCCAACAGCTGGCGGCGCGTATGCGGCACCTTCCCCACCGGCAGCGCGCGGGTGTTGTAGACCATCACCACCGGCTCGTAGCTGATCCCGAACGCCTCGTTGCGCCACTGCGCCCAGGCCGGCAGCGCGGCGGTCTGCGCCGAACGGTGCGGCAGTGCATGGCCATCGTTGACCAGCTTGGTCTGCAGGTCCATGCCGCTGGAGATCAGCAGGTCCGGCGACGCAGGTCCAGCGCGGTCATGCAGGTAACGCGCGTACAGGTCCTGGGTAATGATGTCCTCGTACACCACTTCGGTGCCGGGGTGAAGGCGCTGGTAGTCGGCGATGACCACCGCGAACACTTCGATGTCGGTAGTGCCGTGGATGCGCAGCTGCGCAGCAGCGTTTCCCTGCGCGGGGAAACGGCGCACGTCGCCCGGCGCGGCCAGTACCGGCACGGCCAGCAGCAGGGCAACAGCGGCGGCGAACAGGCGGATCATGAACTGCTCCGGGGCAGGCGGATGGTAGCGATCAAGCCGCCCTGCGGACGGTTGCTGAGGTCGATGCGGCCGCCATGGCTGTCGACCACGCGCTTGACGATGGCCAGCCCCAGGCCGGCGCCGCCGGACGGTGCGCCTTCGCCACGGGCAAAACGTTCGAAGACGCGCTCTGCGTCTGCTGCGGCAATGCCGGCGCCATGGTCGGCAATGGTCAGCACCGCCTGCCCGCCTTCCACCGTCAGTGCGATCTGCAAGGGACCATCGCCACCGTACTTCAGCGCGTTGTCGACCAGGTTCTTGATCGCCTCGCGCAGCAACAGCGCATCGCCATGCACCTGCACCGGCTCGGCGGTCATCGCCAGCTGCACGCGCGGCGCCGGGCCGGCTTGCGGCAGCGCTTCATGCAGGGCCTGGTGCACGGTCTCGGCCAGGTCCACCGTGGCGAAGCGCTGCAGGTGCGAACGATGGATCACGCTGGCGTCGCTGAGCAGCTGGTTGAGCAGCCGGCTCATGTGGGTGGCATTGCGCTCGATCGCCTGCAGGCTGCGGCGCATGTCTTCCGGATCGTCGTCGTCCAACGCCAGCTGCGCCTGTGCACGCAGCGCGGCCAGCGGCGTGCGCATCTGGTGCGCGGCCTCGGCCATGAACGCACGCAGTGTCTCGTTGCTGCTGGACAGGCGCTCCATGAAGCGGTTCAAGGCGGCCACCATCTGGTCCATCTCACGCGGCACGCGCGCATCCAGCGGTTTCAGGTCGGACGGCTCGCGGCGCGACAGCTCGCGTTCCACCCGCACCAGCGGCCGGAACGCGCGGTGCACGCCAAACGCCACCAGCGCCAGCAGCAGCCCCGACAGCACGCCGACGGCCAGCAATGCGCGATTGACCAGGTCCTGCGCCACGGCTTCGCGGGCGCGCCGGGTCTGGCCGACCTGGACCTGCACCTCGCCCTGCGCCGAGGCGGCCGCGAAACTGCGGCCGACCACCACGAAGCGCACGGTCTCGCCGCTGTAGGCGGCATCGAACAACTGCGGTTGCGTGCCGGGCCGGCGCGGCGGCGCCGGCAGGTCGCCGTAGCCGGTGATCAGGTTGCCGCGGCTGTCGGCGACCCGATAGAACACGCGGTCCTCCGGCGCCATCGCCAGCAGGTCCAGCGCCGCATAAGGCAGGTCGACCTGCCATTGGCCATCAACCAGCGCCACCGAGTCGGCGATGGACAGCGCCGAGGACAGCAGCAGGTGGTCGTAGGAACGATTGGCGGCGCGTTGGCCATAGTCACGCGCGGCGAACAGCAGGGCCACCGCGAACACCGCCAGCAATGCACCGAGATACAGCAGCAACGTGCGCCGCAGCGAGCCTGGTGCGGCGTTCGCGGCGCGCGCGTCAGCCATCGGCGTCGGCGTCGGTGCTGCCGTCACTGGCTTCCAGCAGGTAGCCGACACCGCGCACCGTAGTGATGCGCAACGGCGCAGCAGCCAGTTTTTTTCTCAGGCGACCGATGTACAGCTCGATCGCATTCGGGCCGGCCTCGTCATCGAAGCCGAACAGGCCATTGCCGATTTCGTCCTTGCCAACCACCTGGCCGAGGCGGCCGACCAGAATCTCCAGCAACCGGTACTCGCGGTTGGGCAGTTCGATCGGTTCGCCATCGAGGCTGACGCGGTGCGCGGCATTGTCGAACTGGAACCCGCCGATCTGCACCACCTCACTGGCCTGGCCACGCGCGCGCCGCAGCAGCACGCGGCAACGCGCTTCAAACTCGCGAAAATCGAATGGCTTGCCCAGGTAATCGTCGGCACCGACATCCAGCGCCTGCACCCGATCTTCGATGCCATCGCGCGCGGTCAGCATCAGCACCGGCGTGCTGTCGCCGCGCTCGCGCATGCCGGAAAGCACGCGCAGGCCATCCAGCTTGGGCAGCCCGATATCCAGCACCACCAGGTCGAAGCTCTGGTAGCGCAGCACGCTGGCAGCGGCCAGGCCATCGGCCTGCCAGTCCACGGCGTGCCCACTGCGGCGCATGCGGCGGATGATGGCATCGGCCAGATCCGGATTGTCTTCGACCAGCAGCAGGCGCATGGGCACGGGGGTGGGAGGGGAAACGAATGCTACCGCATGACGCCGGGGCCGCCCGCCGGTCATGGACCGGCGCTACCGGGATACACCGCATGGGTAGCGCCGGGCCGTGCCCGGCGGTCTTTTACGCTGCACCGCACAATCCGTTGACAGGACGATGACAGCTTGCCCGACCCAGACTGCGGCCGCGCACCGTCCGGTGCCCACGATTGCCGCGCGCCTGGCGTGCACCTGGGAGGGTTTGTGGAATTCACGTTTGCCTGGCGGCGTCCTGCCGCCATGATGGCTTTGGCTGCCCTGTCGGCGGCGGCCTTTGCCGCCGAAGACGACCGTCCGGTCACCGCCAGCCTGGGCGGCCGTCTGCACCTGGACTTCGCCACCTTCGACAACGACAACCGCGGCACGCCGAACAAGGACGATACCGAGATCCGCCGCGCCTGGCTGGACGTGTCCGGCAAGTTCTTCGTGGTCGACTACAAGCTGGAAGCCGACTTCTCCGGCGATCGCGTCGAGGCCAAGGACGTGTACCTGGTACGCAGCTTCGGCAAGGCCGGCAAGCTGACCGTCGGCCAGTTCAAGCAGTATTTCTCGCTGGATGACCGCACCAGCTCCAACTACGGCAGCTTCCTGGAGCGCGGCAACGCCGGCACCACGCTGGCGCCGCTGTACCGCCTGGGTGCGTCGTGGCAGGCCAATCCGGGTGACTTCACCTGGGCGGCCAGCATCTACAGCCTGGAAAGCATCGATGCCTGGCAGGTGAAGGGCCGCGCCGCCGGTGGCCGCGTCACCTGGGCCCCCTCGCCCAGCGAGGGCGACGTGCTGCACCTGGGCCTGTCGCTGGCCCGCGAGGCCTACGACAACCCCGGCGCCAACGGCACCCCGGGCCTGAGCATCCGCCCGCGTCCGGCCGGCCATCTCTCTGATGAAAGCCGCCTGACCCTGGTCAACTTCTCCGCCGGCCGCGATACCGACGTCAACAAGTGGTCGCTGGAATACGCGCAGGTGCGCGGCCCGCTGTCATGGCAGGGCGAATTCAGTGGCGCCACCTTCGATGACGGTGCCCAGCGCGGTGACGTGATGGCCGCCTACGGCATGCTCAGCTGGTTCGTCACCGGCGAGAGCCGCGCCTACGACCGCAAGACCGGCCGCTTCGCGCGGGTGAAGGATATCCGCCACAAGGCCGGTGCCTTCGAAGTGGCATTGCGCTACGACCAGATGTGGGGCGCGCAGCACCTCGACGGTGCGCCGGACCTGCGCCGCGGCAGCACCGAAGCCTGGACGCTGGGTGGCAACTGGTACCTGCGCGACAACCTGCGCTTCATGCTCAACGTGATCGAAAGCCGCAACCGCGACCGCCTGGCCGGGGTCACGGTGGACCGCACGCGTGCGGTCACCGGCCGCCTGCAGTACGACTTCTAAGCCCGACATTCCGGGCATGCCGCCCGGGCCCCTTCCACTCCCCCACGTCCTGTTTTCGCAAGGAGTCCGCAGATGATGCTGAGCATCCTCGGCTTTGGCATGGTCATTACGTTCATGTACTTGATCATGAGCAAACGCCTGTCGCCGCTCGTCGCCCTGATCACCATCCCCATCCTGTTCGCGCTGATCGGCGGCTTCGGCGCCGGCCTCGACGAGATGATGCTGGAGGGCATCAAGAAGATCGCGCCGACCGGCGTGATGCTGATGTTCGCCATCCTCTACTTCGGCGTGATGATCGATGCGGGCCTGTTCGATCCGCTGGTGCGGATCATCCTGCGCTTCGTGAAGGGCGATCCGATGAAGATCGTGCTCGGCACCGCGGTGCTGGCGATGCTGATCTCGCTCGATGGTGATGGCTCGACCACCTACATGATCACCGTCTCGGCGATGCTGCCGCTGTACCAGCGGCTGGGCATGAACGCGCTGAACATGACCTGCGTGACCATCCTTGCCGGCGGCGTGATGAACCTGACGCCGTGGGGCGGCCCGACCGCCCGCGCGGCCACCGCGCTGCACGTGGACCCGGCCGATGTGTTCGTGCCGCTGATCCCGTCGATGGTGATCGCCTGCGCCGGCGTGCTGCTGCTGGCCTGGTACCTGGGCCTGAAGGAACGCCGCCGGCTGGGTGTGGTGACCCTGCCCAAGGGTGGCAGCTGGATGGACAACAGCGTTTCCGATGACAGCAATGCGCTGCCGACGGTGGAAGACGCCGAGGACATCAAGCGTCCGAAGCTGCTGTGGGTGAACCTGGCCCTGACCGTGGCGCTGATGACCGCGCTGATCATCGGCATCCTGCCGATGCCGGTACTGTTCATGGTCGGCTTCGCCATCGCCCTGGTGATCAACTACCCGAACCTGGCCGAGCAGCGTCGCCGCGTGGTCAACCACGCCGGCAACGTGCTGTCGGTGGTATCGCTGATCTTCGCCGCAGGCATCTTCACCGGCATCCTCAACAACACCGGCATGGTCGAGGCAATGTCGCACAGCTTCCTGGCGGTGATCCCGGAATCGTGGGGCCCGTACCTGGCGGTGATCACGGCGGTGGCGTCGATGCCGTTCACCTTCTTCATGTCCAACGACGCGTTCTACTTCGGCGTGCTGCCGATCCTGTCCGAGGCCGCCAGCAACTACGGCATCACCCCGGTGGAAATGGCGCGCGCCTCGCTGGCCGGCCAGCCGGTGCACCTGCTCAGCCCGCTGGTGCCGTCCACCTACCTGCTGGTAGGCCTGGCCAAAGTCGAATTCGCCGACCACCAGAAGTTCACCCTGAAGTGGGCCATCGCCATCTCGATGCTGCTGATGATCGGCAGCCTGCTGTTCGGCCTGTACCCGCTCGCTGCCTGACCCTCTACCAAGGAGCCTTCTGCAATGACGCTTCGAATCGCTTACGTCACCAGCGGCATGGGCAGTGTCGGCACTGCCATCTGCCAGAGCCTGGCCCGTGCCGGCCACACTGTGGTTGCTGGCTGTGCACCGAACTCGCCGCGCAAGGCCAACTGGCTGCGCGAGCAGCGCGAACAGGGCTTCGACTTCATCGCCTCCGAAGGCAACGCCACCGACTGGGCCTCGACCAGCGCCGCGTTCGCCAAGGTCCGCGCTGAAGTCGGTGAGGTCGACGTGCTGGTCAACAATTCCGGTGGCAGCCGCGACCTGCTGTTCCGGCAGATGACGGTGGAGGACTGGAATGCGGTGATCGCCTCCAACCTCAACTCGCTGTTCAACCTGACCAAGCAGGTCGTCGACGGCATGGCCACGCGGGGTTGGGGCCGCATCATCAACATCGGCTCGGTCAGCGCCCACAAGGGCCAGATCGGCCAGGTGAACTACGCCACCGCCAAGGCCGCGATGCACGGCTTCAGCCGTGCACTGGCCGCCGAAGTGGCCTCGCGTGGTGTCACCGTCAACACCTTGTCGCCGGGCTATATCGCCAGCCAGGCCATCAGCAGTTTCCCGCCGGACGTGCTGGACCGGCTGGCCGCCTCGGTGCCGGTGCGGCGCCTGGGCCGTCCGGAGGAAGTGGCCGGCCTGTGTGCGTGGCTGGCCTCGGATGAAGCCTCGTACGTGACCGGCGCCGATTATCCGGTCAACGGTGGCCTGTACATGGGCTAAGCCCTCGTCCACGCAGTACGTGGACCGCCTCCCCCACGGAGTGCGCGGGGCCGGTGAACCTTCGCTTGCGAGGGTGATCCGGCCTCTTTTTGTTTCTGCATTTTCGGGACGCATTGCCCGATACATCGGCAGAACCGGTGTTTACCTGCCAACGCTCGCTGAGCCCGATGGATGAACGGCCGGACCGCTTCGGATCACCGGCGGCGTGGTCCTGCTGCAGGCCGATCACCAGCACGTGCACTCCGTGCGCCTGGATGTCGGGGGCGCCTGCGTTACGCGTCGGCAGATCGTCCAGCGCCAGATCGCGCCAGCGCTCGTGCTTCCTCCTTCAGGCCATGCCCCCGAACAGGCATTGACGCTGAGCTACCCGTCCCCGGACCGATGGATGAGCTACCTCTTCCCCGGATTGCATCACGCGTGCGTCGCGCAGGTGATCCTCAAACCGGCAGATGCACCGCCGCCGTGACAGGAATGTTGCAGGACACGCACCACTGCCCTGCACTGTTCGTTGGTTTTTCGTAAAGAAGGTTTCATGTTCCGTTCGCATAGTGGCCATGCGCCGCGCATCCGTGCCGGTGACCACCCCCAATGCAACGGACCACCATGCAGACCCGACACCTGACGATCGCCGTGACGATCGCGCTCTCCGCCGCCGCCAGCGCCCATGCCGCCTCTGCCGCCGATACCGGCGCCAGCACCGATGCCGCGCTGAGCGCACAGACGTTGGATACTGTCTCCGTGATCGGCCAGGGCGAGACCCGCCAGGTACAGCGCATCACCACGGTGGACAAGCAGGTACTGCCGCCGGGCACGAGCGGCCAGAAGATTCTCGACCGCCTGCCAGGTGTGTCGGTGCAGTCCAACGATGCCTTCGGTGCCAACGAGGAGTCGCAGACCATCAGCCTGCGCGGCTTCGACAAGAGTCGCCTCGGCTACACGCTGGACGGCATCCCGCTGGGTGACAACAGCTACGGCAACTACAACGGCCTGAGCATCGCCCGTGCACTGATCGCCGAGAACCTGGCCGGCGCCGAGCTGTCGCAGGGCATCGGCTCGCTGGGTGTGGCCTCGACCAGCAACCTGGGCGGCACCATCCAGTACTTCTCGATGGACCCCTCCACCGAGTTCGGCGGTCGCGCCAGCGTCACCGTTGGCGACAACAGCCAGCGCCGTGGCTACCTGCGCGTGGATACCGGCGACATCAACGGCTTCTCGGCCTATGTGTCCGGCGTGCACCAGGACCAGGACATGTGGGCCGCGCCGTACCAGAACCAGACCACCCGCCAGTTCAACGCAAAGGCGGTGTGGAACGTCGGCGACCATCGTTTCGGTGCATTCGTCGCGACATCGCGTGCCAGCCAGGCCAACTACGCTTACCTGTCCAAGGACATGCTGGCGCGCGGCCTGGGCTATGACTGGAACATCTACGCGCCGGACTGGGACCGCGCAGTGGCTGCCGCGTACTGCGCGCCGGGCACGCTGGACCGCAGCAAGTGCAAGTTCAGCGGTGGCGTCAACAGCATCGACGATGCGTACTACCAGAGCCGTGCACTGCGTGACGACAACCTGTACTCGATCGATGCCGACCTGCGTCTGGGCGAGCAGGGCCGCCTGAAGCTGCTGGCCTACCACCACGACAACCGTGGCCAGGGCCACTGGTGGGCACCGGGCCAGCCGTCCTACCCCGGCACCGACAAGATGCTGCCGATCTCGATCCGCAGCACCAACTACACGATCAACCGCGACGGCCTGACCGCCGCGCTGTCGTGGACGGTGGGCATCCACGAACTGGAAGCCGGCCTGTGGTACGAGCAGAACGACCATAACGTCTCGCGCAACTTCTACTACATCAGCGGTCCGTTCCTGGACGACCTGTACTTGAAGAACCCGGACCGCCTGCTGTTCAACCAGGACTTCGACATCCGCACGCGCCAGTTCTACGTGCAGGACCGCATGCGCTTCCTGGACCAGCGCCTGACCGTGGACGTGGGCATCAAGAGCCCGAACACCCGCATGCGCGCCACCGCCAACCCGGGCGTGGAAACCAGCATCGCCTCAGGCACGCTGACTGCCAAGGAATCGGTGCTGCCGCAGCTGGGCCTGGGCTTCAAGCTCAACGCCAACAACGAGCTGTTCGCCTCGTATGCCGAAAACATCGCTGCCTTCGTCGGCGGTGGCAGCGGCGGCCCGCTGCAGGTGTCGCCGGAATCGTTCGCGGCCAGCGCCGGCCTGGAGCCCGAGAAGTCGAAGAGCCTGGAAGCCGGTTTCCGTACTTTCGGTGAGAAGTACCAGGCGTCGATCGCTGCCTACAACGTGAAGTTCGACAACCGCCTGCTGTCGCTGAACCCGTGCTCAAGCATCGAAGTCGGCACACGTCCGGAGTGCGTGACGCGCTTCATCAACGTCGGTTCGGTGAAGAGCCACGGCGCGGAGCTGACCTTCATCCTCAAGCCGATCGACGGCCTGCAGTGGTACAACGCGCTGTCCTGGAACAAGACGACCTACGAGGACGACTACCTGTCCGGCGGCGCGGTGGTGCCGGTAGCCGGCAAGATCACCGTGGATACGCCGCAGCGCATGGCGTCCAGTGAGATCAGCTGGAACCGCGATGGCTTCTTCGCCAGCCTGCGTGCCAAGTACACCGGCAAGCGTTACTACACCTACACCAACGACCAGTCGGTGCCGGGCGTGACCACCTTCGACGCCGGTGCGGGCTACGACTTCGGCCCGGGCCTGGGCCTGCGCAACGTGCGGGTGTCGTTGAACGCGACCAACCTGACCAACAAGCGCTACGCCGGCCAGCTGAGCTCGTTCGCACCGACCGATCCGGAGGGCAAGCGCTATGCGATCCATGCGAGTGCGCCGCGGCAGCTGTTCATGACGGTGGCGGCGGAGTTCTAAGTCGAAAGCGTTGCCCCGCGGCGTTTTGATTATCGTTGCGGGGCAGGGCCGGATGGGCCGGCGCAGGACACGCCGTAAACCCATCCATGGGGGCTCGATGGCGCCATCCATGGCGCCAACGGTCCTGCGCCGGCCCATCCAACCCTGCTCGACGGTTTCCCGCGCCACGGTGCGGAGGGCAAAGAGGAGCAAAAGCAAAGAGCCGGGCGTTGCCCGGCTCTTTGCTTTTCAAGCGCAATCCCTCTGGTGGACCTGCTACCGCGCCCGCAGAAAACTGTCTGGAGGAGGCGGGGCACCCTGGCCAGGATCGTTGGCGCCATGGATGGCGCCATCGAGCACCATGGAGGGGCTTTTGCGTGTCCTGGCCAGGGTGCCCCGCCTCCTCCCCACCGATAGCAGGCAGGCGCTGGCGGGTCCGCCAACGCATTTCATTCCGGCGCCAGCTGGTCCATCCGTATCCGGTTGGCGAACAGCGAGAACGCCAGCATGCCGGCCAGGCCGTTCGCCCGGCTCACCCAGTGCGGCAGCCAACGCGGTGGCTTCAATACACCGGACTCGAACAACGGCGCGAACGCAATCGCGTCGGTCAGGCTCATCTTGCCGGCAAACAACCAGCGGCAGACCTGCAACCGGTCCTCGGCCAGCATGTGGCGGAAGAACGTGTGCACCGACACCAGGCCGCGCAGGTACACCGTGTCCTTGGTGAACGCCAGGCCGCCACTCGGCGGTACCCCACGGAACACGCGCTGCGCCGAAGCGAAACTTTCTTCAGCGTTCTGCCCGGCATCGCAGAAATAGCGGAACACTTCGATGAAATCGGCGCCTTCGCGTGCCATGGCAATCGCTTCAGTACGCAGGCTGATGCGCTTGAGGCGCTCGATGTCGATGCTGCCGGTGATCTGCTCGGCGAAGGTGGCCAGCCCTTCCTGGGTGGCCGTCACCCGCGGCGAGGACAGTGCCAGGCTCGGCAGCACCGGCTGCTCGCGGCCGTTCAGGGCGGTCAGCGAATGCACCAATGCTTCATGGTGGAACAGCTGTGCGCGGTCGTAGGCGCTGAAGCGTGCACTGGTGCGCAGGCGGATGCGGGTCGGGCCGGCGGCGGCCTTGGACACCAGCTCCGGGTCCAGCTGCACCTGGATGATGCGCGATTCGAAGAACGCGTCCAGATCGTTCTGCAGCTGCAGTTGCAGAGCGATGGCCGAGACCGGCACCTGTTCTTCCGGCGCCAGCAGTTCGTGGTCCAGTTCGGCGGCGATCTGGATGAAGTGGCGTGCAGCCTCACGCGTACTTGGGCCATTTCCCGGCAGCGGCTGCTCGGGCGCACCGAAAAGCTGCACCGAGCAACGGTCGACGGCGGCGGTGCCCAGTCCTTCCAGCAGCTGCGCGGCCAGGTCCCAGCTCTGTGCTGACTGCCGCACGTAGTGACCCAGTGGATGGCTGTCGTCGCAGTCGGCGGCAATCGCGGCCAGCGCACGACGTTCCTCGCTGAAATCCAGCTTCGGGTAGTCCACCTTCGGCAGTACCGGCTGGCCGCGTGCCACGCTGGCCAGGAACGGTGCCTGCAGCGTCGCCGGCCAGCTGGTCAGGCCCAGCAGGCGGATGCCTCCCACGGCCTCGACCAGGCGCGCATCGAGCGCTGCATGGTGGGCCACGTCACGGTCCAGCGTCGCAGTCGGTTCCATGCGCGGACTATAGCGCCCTGCCCGCACGTTGGTAGGTGCCAACCTGGGTTGGCATCCGCCGAAGGCGGGCTGCGGACAGATCCGTGCCAACCAAGGTTGGCACCTACCAGGAGCGGGCAGTTGGCATCCACCCGAAGCAGGCAGAGGCGGGTTTCATTGCAGGGGTCAGAGCCCATTGCGGTGCAATGGGATCCGACCCCGCGATACCGATCAGCGCCTGCGCGGCTTGCCGGCCGGGCGGAACTGCTGGCCCTTGCCCTTCTTGCCGCCACGCTCCTGCGCGGTTTCGGCCTGGCGCACGGCCAGCTTTGCCGCAGCTGCGGCCACTTCTTCCTTCAGCTTGAAGTAGTTCAGCAGCCGGCTTTCTTCAATCTCACCTGCGTCGATCGCTGCGCGTACGGCACAGCCCGGTTCCTGTTGATGCATGCAGTCGTTGAAGCGGCACTGCGCCGCCAGCGCTTCGATATCGGCGAAACCGCCTTCGGCCAGCGTCTCTTCACCGGTCGGCTTCAGTTCGCGCATGCCGGGGGTGTCGATCAGGCAGGCACCCATCGGCAACGGCATCAGCGCGCGGTGGGTGGTGGTGTGGCGACCACGCGAATCGTTGGCGCGCACCGTATTGGTCTTCATCCGTTGCTCGCCCAGCAGCGTGTTGGTCAGCGTCGACTTGCCGGCACCGGAAGACCCCACCAGCACCACCGTGCGGCCCGGGCCCAGCCATGGTTCCAGCACCGCCACGCTGTCGGCATCCAGGCCGTTGATCGCATGCAGGGCGATGCCCTGCATCTCCAGCTCTTCCAGCACCGCCAGCGCATCCTCGCTGTATTCGGTCTGGTCGGCCTTGGTCAGCACCACCACCGGTTCGGCGCCGCCACCGCCGACCAGCAGCAGGTAACGCTCGATGCGGCGCGGGTTGAAGTCGGCATCCAGGCCACAGACGATGAACACCGTATCGATGTTGGCCGCGATCACCTGCTGGTGGTAATGCTCGCCGGCCGCGCCACGCTTGATCGCGGTACGCCGTGGCAGCAGGGCAACGATGCGGATGCCATCCAGCAGGACCCAGTCGCCCACCGCCGGCCGTTCGTGGCTGGGGAAGCGCGGGCGCTGCCATTCCGGCAGTGATTCGGCCTTGATTGCCGCATCCGGGCCATCGGCCACGACATAGTGCGTTCGGTGCTGTTCGATCACCCGCGCCGGGCGGGCCTGCGGGTGGGCGGCCATCACAGCCTGCCAGTCGGCCTGCTGCGCCGGGCCCGGCCAGGGCCAGCCGATGGTCTGCAGGGCGGTGAAATCGGGAGTCTGGGTCATCGCCGCCATTCTACCTGTGCCAGTGCCCCGCCAGCCCAACAACGGCAGGCCCTGGGGCCTTGCCATGCGCTGCAGCAATTCCGCTACCATGGAAGCCCCATGCCATTCGACGGCCCACCGCCCATGTCCACCCCCTCGCCCAAGCCCCTGGTCATCCGCGAGCGCCTCTCCGAAGTGCGCTACGAAATCCGCGGAGAACTGGCACGGCGAGCGCGGGAGCTGGAAGCGCAGGGCCGCAAGCTGATCAAGCTCAACATCGGCAACCCCGGTGCGTTCGGCTTCCGTGCACCGGAACACCTGCAGCGCGCGATCGCCGATGACATGGGCCGCACCGATCCCTATACCCACCAGCAGGGCCTGCCGGAAGCGCGTGAAGCCATTGCCGCGGCCTACGCCCGTCGCGGTGCGCCCGATGCACACCCGGACCGCGTGTTCGTCGGCAACGGCGTCAGCGAGTTGATCGACCTGTCGCTGCGCGCCCTGCTCAACCCGGGCGACGAAGTGCTGGTGCCCTCGCCGGACTATCCGCTGTGGTCGGCCTCGACCATCCTCAATGACGGCCGCCCGGTGTACTACCGCTGTGCGCCGGAGAACGGCTTCCAGCCGGACCCGAGCGAAATCGAGACGCTGGTGTCCTCGCGCACCCGCGCCATCGTGCTGATCAACCCGAACAATCCCAGCGGCGCCAGCTACCCACGCGAGCTGCTGGAACGCGTGGTCGAGATCGCGCGCCGCCACAACCTGCTGCTGCTGGTCGATGAGATCTACGACCAGATCCTGTACGACGACGCGGTGTTCCAGCCGGTCGCGCCGCTGGCCGGCGACCACCCGTGCCTGACCTTCAGTGGCCTTAGCAAGGTGCACCGCGCCTGCGGCTGGCGCGTGGGCTGGGCCCACCTCAGCGGCGACGATGCGCGCCTGGGTGACTTCCGCGCAGCACTGGACCTGCTCGGTGCGCTGCGCCTGTGCGCAAACGTGCCGGGCCAGTACGCCATCGATGCCGCGGTGAATGGCCCGGACACCATCTCCGAGCTGTGCACCCCGGGTGGCCGCCTGTATGAAACCCGCCGCGCGGTGATCGAGGCCTGCGAAGCCAGCGAACACCTGTCGCTGGTCGCGCCTGCCGGTGCGCTGTACGCGTTCCCGGCCGTGGTCGGTGCCGCCGCCAAGGGCTTTGACGACCACAACTTCGCGCTGGACCTGATGAACAACGAAGGCGTGCTGGTGGTGCCGGGCTCCAGCTTCAACGTGCCCTACCGCCATCATTTCCGCGTGACCCTGCTGCCGGAAGCCTCGGTGATGCGCGATGTGTTCGCGCGCATCGACCGCGTGCTGGCCCGCCGCGCCGAAGACGCGACCAAGGTCGTGCCGTTGAAGCCACGCCGTTCGGTGGCCTGAGCTGTGACCCTGTCCTACCTGGCGCTGGGCGATTCGTACACCATCGGTGAAGCGGTTGCAGTCGAAGGCCGCTGGCCGCACCAGCTGGCCGCCGCGCTGCGTGCACAGGGCATTGAGCTGTCCGATCCGCAGACCATTGCGACTACCGGCTGGACCACCGACGAACTCGATGCTGGCATCGATGCGGCCGCGCCACAGGGCCCGTTCGATTTCGTCAGCCTGCTGATCGGCGTCAACAACCAGTACCGCGGGCGTCCGCTGGACGAATACCGCGTCCAGTTCCAGGCGCTGCTGCAACGTGCGATTGGCTTTGCCGGTGGTCACCCCGAGCGTGTATTGGTGCTGTCCTTCCCCGACTGGGGCGCAACCCCGTTCGGCGCCGGTAGTGGCCGTGACCTGGCCGCGATCGAGATCGAGACCGACGAGTTCAACGCGGCCGCCGAGGTGATCAGCACCCGGCTGGGCGTGGCCTTCGTCGATATCACCGATATCAGCCGCGCGCAGGGCGAAGACCCGACGATGATTGCCGAGGACGGCCTGCATCCTTCGGCGCGGATGTACGCGCTGTGGAGCGCGCGCGCCCTGCCGGTGGCCGCGCACCTGCTTGGCGGCACGGACTGAGGCGATGGACGGCACGCCACGGAACGGCCCGCCCCTGCCCTGCACGCCCCTGACCGCCCCGCAGGCCCGCGCGATCGCCGAGGCGTTCCGCCCAGCACAGGCCTGGGGCAGCCGCCGCGACTACTACTACACCCGCGGCAAGCTCGGCAGCGACCCGTTGTACGACGGCGTGCTGCAGCATCTGCCTGACGACGGGCAGCCGCTGCTGGACCTCGGTTGCGGGCTGGGCCTGTTCGCCCATGTGCTGCGCCAGCGCGGCGGCAGCCAGCGCTATCTGGGGGTGGACGTGGATGCCGGCAAGATCACCCGCGCGCAACGCGCCGCCGCCCACCTGCACGATGTGCACTTCGACTGCCTGGATGTACAGGCGCCGCTGCCGGCGCAGGCCGGGCACGTCCTGCTGCTGGATGTGCTTCAGTACCTGGATGCGGGCCCACAGCAGGCCCTGCTGCGCGCGGCCAGCGCGCAGGTGGCCCACGGCGGCTGCCTGCTGCTGCGTACACCGCTGGCCACCGGCGATGGCCGCGACCGCACCACGCGGGTGGCGGACAGGCTGGCCTGGCTGGTCGGCTGGATGGGCACGCGACCGCGCCACTATCCGGATCCGCAGGTGCTGCAGGCGACATTGATCGAGGCCGGATTGCAGGTGACGTCGCCCCGGCCGCTGCACGGGCGTACCCCCTTCAACAGCTGGCTGCTGGTGGCGCACCGCATCCGGTAGCGCCGGGCCATGCCCGGCGGATTCCATCCATGCCGCTGCGCTCGCCGGGCGTGGCCCGGCGCTACCGGTTATCCGGCCGGCAGCTGCGCCTTCAACCCACGCTCGTCCAACGCCTGCAGCACGCGCTCGATGATGGCCAGGTTGTGGCCGTGCACCGCACCTTCATGCAGCAGCACGATGGCGCCCGGGCGCAGGTCCGGCAGCAGCCGTGCCAGCACGCCATCCGGCGTGCAGCCGACCCCGTCGAAGCCGCGCGCGCTCCAGCCCACCCGGACCAGGCCCAACCGCTGCAGCACCGGCGCTACGAACGGATTGGTCATGCCCACCACAGAGCGGTACCAGCGCACCGGCTGGCCACCCAGCGCCTGCAGTGCGTGCTGGCAGCCCTCGATCTCGGCGCGCATCGCGGCCGGGCCCAGCCGCCAGAAGCGCGCCTGCGGGTGGCTGTGACTGTGATTGCCCAGGTCGTGGCCACGGCGCAGGATCTCGGTCACCAGTTCCGGCTGCGCCAGCGCTCGTTCCCCCACCAGGAAGAAGGTTGCACGTGCCTGGTGGCGGTCCAGCAGGTCAAGCACGGCACGGGTTTCCGGGCCAGGACCGTCATCAATGGTGAGCCAGACCGTGTTGCCAGCATCCGGAACCCGGCTCAGCACCGGCGCATAGAAGCGGCTGTTGGGCAGGAACACCGGCACCATGAACAGCGCATGGCTGGCCACCATCAGCGGCAGGCCCCAATACCAACCGGCCAGCCCCCATACCAGGATCACGACCAGCTGCGACGCCACCAGCCAAGGCAGCCAGCGCCAGGGGCGGGCCGGGAAGCGATGCAATGTTCCTGTGTTGCTCATCCCCCATGATGCCATGGGGGTTAGAATTGGCGATTCGAATTCCCGGAACCCCGACGTCCATGTCCCTCGATCCCGCCCTGCGTTCGCGCATCGAAACCATCCTCAACGACAACCGCGTCGTGCTGTTCATGAAGGGCCAGCCGTCGATGCCGCAGTGTGGTTTCTCGGCCAAGGCCGTGGGTGCCCTGCAGGACCTCGGCGTCGAGTTCGCCCATGTCAACGTGCTGGCCGACCAGGAAATCCGTGAGGGCATCAAGGCCTATGGCGACTGGCCGACGATCCCGCAGCTGTACATCGACGGCGAACTGGTCGGCGGCAGCGACATCGTGCTGCAGATGGCCGCCAGCGGCGAGCTGAGCAGCGTGCTCGGCCTGGCCGCACCGGACCGCACCCCGCCGAGCATCACCGTCACCCCGGCCGCCGTGGAAATGCTCAAGGGCGCGTTGGCCGACGCCCCGGGCGCCGCCCTGCAGCTGAGCATCGACGCCGGCTTCCAGCCGAACTTCCAGCTGGCCCCGCACGACGAAGGCGCGATCGCCGCCGAGTCCAACGGCCTGCGCGTGCAGTTCGACCTGGCCAGCGCCCGTCGCGCCAATGGCATCACCATCGACTGGGTGGACGACATCCGCGGCAAGGGCCTGGCGATCGACAACCCGAACGCGCCCAAGCCGGTACAGGAAATCAGCGTGCGTGATGCCGACGACCTGGTGCGTGCCGGCAACATCACCCTGGTGGACGTACGCCCGGCCGACGAGCGCGCCATCGCCGCGGTCGGCGTGCCGTTCAAGAGCTTCGACGGCAACGGCCGCGCCGAGCTGGAAGCCCTGCCCAAGGACACCGCGCTGGCCTTCATGTGCCACCACGGTGGCCGCAGTGCGCAGGCCGCCGAGCAGTTCCGCGCCCTGGGCTTCACCAAGGTGTTCAACGTCACCGGCGGCATCAACGCCTGGTCGGAAGACGTGGACAACGGCGTGCCGAAGTACTGATCGGCACTGAAAAAGGGGACGGAGGGGATTAAGTCGTTTGTGCCTCAAACGACTTAATCCCCTCCGTCCCCTTTTTCTTAGCCGGCGAACCCGCCTTCGGCCAGGTAATCCAGTTCTTCCGGCGTGGGGATGCGGCCCAGCACGGCGTTGCGATGCGGGAAGCGACCGAAGCGGCGGATGATGTCGCGGTGCAGTTCGGCGTACTGCAGGTATTCCTTGTCACCCAGCACGTCGAACATCGCCACCGAACGGTCCTGGTCCAGCGGATCCTCGGAATGTTCGAACGGCAGATAGATGAAGGCGCGCAGCTTGGGCACCAGCTGCAGGTCCAGGCCTTCCTCGATGGCACGCATGGCGTAATGCCGCGCCAAGCCGTCGGTCGCATAGGAATGCGCGGTACCACGGAAGCAGTTGCGCGGGAACTGGTCCAACAGCAGCATCAGGGCCAGCGCCCCTTCGGCACTGCCCAGCCAATGTTCGCGCGCGCGCGACGCCGCTGCGAAATGCTCATCCAGAAACAACTGGCGGAACTGCGCGTCGAACGCGTCGTCGCGGGCGAACCACTTCGCAGGGCCCGCCTCCTTCCAGAATTCCACCACTTGCGCGGCAACGTCCATTACCTACTCCCAGGCCCGGACGCCCCGCGTCCGGCCTTCATCATCATTCGTCGAAGCGCAGGTGGCGGACCGACTTGCCGTTGCGCCGGATAAGCTTAAGCGCCTCGATGCCGATCTGGATATGGTTTTCCACGAACTGGGAGCTGACCTTGGCATCGGAGGCCTCGGTCTTGACCCCGTCCGGGATCATCGGCTGGTCCGAAACCAGCAGCAGCGCGCCGCTGGGGATGTGGTTGGCGAAGCCGGCGGCGAACACCGTAGCCGTTTCCATGTCGATGGCCATGCAGCGCATTGCCCGCAGCCGCTCCTTGAAGGCCTCGTCGTGCTCCCAGACCCGGCGGTTGGTGGTGTAGACGGTGCCGGTCCAGTAATCGTGGCCGAGGTCGCGGATCATGGTCGAAACCGCACGCTGCAGCGCGAAGGCCGGCAGCGCCGGTACTTCCGGTGGCAGGTAGTCGCCCGAGGTGCCCTCGCCGCGGATCGCCGCGATCGGGAGCACCAGGTCGCCCAGCTGGTTCTTGCGCTTGAGGCCGCCGCACTTGCCCAGGAACAACACCGCCTTGGGCATCACCGCCGACAGCAGGTCCATGATGATCGCGGCATTGGGACTGCCCATGCCGAAGTTGATCATGGTGATGCCATCGATGGTGGCACTGGCCATCGGCCGGTCCAGGCCGATGACCGGCGCACCGGTCAGCTCCGAGAACGTATGCAGGTAGCCGCCGAAGTTGGTCAGCAGGATGTGCTGGCCGAACTGGTCCAGCGGTACGCCGGTATAGCGCGGCAGCCAGTTGTCGACGATTTCCTGCTTGCTCTTCATGGACGGTCCGGTACGGCGGGGGACCGGCTATTTTCGGCCAGCCGGGCGATGCCGTCGAGCAGCCGCACGCCACCATGTGAAGAAGGTCACTTGGCAAGCACGCCACCACCCGGCTAGCGTCGGCGGCTTGGACTACGCCGCGAGGGGAACTGCATGGCATCGACGTTGTTGCGCGCCGGGGTGGCACTGGCGCTGCTTTCATTGAGCACGGCACCGGCAGTGGGCGCCTCGCGCTTCGTCGCCGATCCCTATCCCAGCACCTACCAGGCGCATCCCGATGCGCCAGTGCTGATCCAGAACGCTACCGTGCTGACTGGCACCGGCCAGCGGCTGGACAACGCCGACGTGCTGCTGCGCGATGGTCGCATCGTCGCGGTCGGCCGCCAGCTGCAGGCTGACCCCGGCATCGCCCGCATCGACGCGCAGGGCAAGTGGGTGACCCCGGGCCTGATCGACGTGCACTCGCATCTGGGCGTGTACCCCAGCCCCGGTGTTGGCGCGCACAGCGACGGCAACGAGATGACCGCACCGGTCACCGCCAATGTCTGGGCCGAACACTCGGTGTGGCCGCAGGACCCGGGCTTCGCCACCGCGCTGGCCGGCGGCGTGACCAGCATGCAGGTGCTGCCGGGCTCGGCCAACCTGGTGGGGGGCCGCGGCGTGACCCTCAAGAACGTACCCGCGGTGACCTACCAGGCGATGAAGTTCCCCGGTGCGCCCTGGGGCCTGAAAATGGCCTGCGGTGAGAATCCCAAGCGGGTCTACGGCGAAGGCAAGGGTGTGACGCCGGCCACGCGCATGGGCAACGTGGCCGGCTATCGCGCGGCCTTCATCGATGCCGCCGACTACATCGCCAAGAACAAACCCAAGCCGGCCAAGCGCAAGGGCTGGTTCGGCAACGACAAGGGCGACAGTGCCGGTGATGCCGGCGGCAAGCGCGATCTCAAGCTGGACACCCTGGCCGGTGCGATCGAAGGCGACATCCGCGTGCACATCCACTGCTACCGCGCCGACGAAATGGCCACCATGCTCGACCTGGCCAAGGAATTCGGCTTCAAGGTCGCTGCGTTCCACCATGGCGTGGAGGCCTACAAGCTGGCCGACCGGCTGGCCGCCGACGGCGTCTGCGGCGCGTTGTGGGCCGACTGGTGGGGCTTCAAGATGGAAGCCTTCGACGGTATCCCGGAGAACATCGCGCTGGTCGACCGCCCGAAGAACAGCTGCGCCATCGTCCACTCCGATTCACCCGAGGGCATCCAGCGCCTGAACCAGGAAGCCGCCAAGGTGATGGCCTCCGCGCGACGCGCACGCATGCCGGAGATCACGCCCGAACATGCCATCACCTGGATGACCGCCAACGCCGCCAAGGCGCTGGGCATCGAAGGCCAGACCGGCACCCTGGAGGCCGGCAAGATGGCCGACGTGGTGGTGTGGAATGGCAATCCCTTCAGTTCGTATGCGCTGGCCGAGCAGGTCTTCATTGATGGCCGCAGGTTGTACGACCGCAGCACGCCGCAAGCGACGCCGCGTTCCGATTTCCAGCTTGGCCAGGAGGTGCGCTGATGGGCGTGTTGAACAAGAGTCGCCGGGCATGGCCCGGCGCTACCGTGGTGGCGTTGCTGTTGCTGGCAACCACGGCATCGGCGCAGGACCTGCTGGTGCGCAACGCAACGGTGCACACCGCCAGCACGCGTGGCAGCCTGCAGAACGCCGATGTGCTGGTGCAGGGCGGCATCATCCGCGCGGTGGGCAACGGCCTGTCGGCGCCGGCCGGCGCCACCGTGGTCGAGGCCAATGGCCGTCCCCTGACACCGGCACTGTTCGGTGGCATCACCGAGACTGGCATCGAAGAAGTTTCCGGTGAATCGAGCACGGTGGACAGTTCTCTGAAGATCGGCGAGCAACCGCTGCGGCCGGAATTCGACGTCACCCTCGCCTACAACCCGGCTTCAGTGCTGATTCCGGTAACGCGGCTGGAAGGCATCGGCTTCACTGCGCTGGGCGCCGCCACCGGCGGTGGCTTCGTGGCCGGCCAGGGCGGCGTGATGCGGCTGGATGGCAGCATCGATCCGATCGGTCCGCGCGCGCTGTTCCTGCGCATCGGCGCAGCGGCCTCAGAACTGACCGGCCATTCGCGCGCCGCACAGTGGATGCTGCTGCAGCAGATGATCGACGAGGCGCGTGGCCAGGTGGCTGCGGACTCGCCGCATGCGTTGCTGACCCCGGCCGGGCGCCGCACGCTCAGCCGTTACCTGGCCGGCCAGGGCCGCGTCGTGGTGGAAGTGGACCGTGCCGCCGACATCCGCCAGCTGCTGCGCTGGGCCGCCCGCGAGAAAGTGAAGATTGCCATCGCCGGCGCCAGCGAAGCCTGGCAGGTGGCCCCGGAACTGGCCGCTGCGCACGTGCCGGTGTTCGTCGACGTGCTGGCCAATCTGCCCGCCAGCTTCGACCAGATCGGTGCCACCCTGGAAAACGCTGCGCGCCTGCAGCGTGCTGGCGTAGCAGTCTCCTTCGTGCAGCGCGGCGACGCCACCCACAACGCGCGCAAGATGCGCCAGCTGGCCGGCAACGCGGTGGCCAACGGCCTGCCGTGGGCCGATGGCCTGGCCGGGCTGACCCGGGTGCCTGCACAGGCGTTCGGGGTGGCCGACCAGATCGGCAGCATCGAGCCCGGCAAGCGCGCCGACCTGGTGCTGTGGGAAGGCGATCCGCTGGACGTGGCGCACTATGCCGAGCAGGTCTGGCTGGGCGGCCGTGCGATGCCGATGCGCTCGCGCCAGACCGAACTGCGTGACCGCTACCTGCAGCGCAACGCGCAGCCCTGACCGCACACGAGGACACACCGATGGCGACACTGCGCTGGTACTTCGACTTCATCTCTCCGTACTCCTACCTGCACTGGCAGAAGCTGAAGCAGCTGCCGCAGTTCGCACAGATCCAGACCGTGCCGATCGCCTTCGGTGCGGTGCTGCATCACCTTGGCAATCTCGGTCCGGCGGAGATTCCGGCCAAGCGGCGCTTCATCTACCGCCAGCTGCTGTGGACCGCGCAGGCCGAGGGCACGCCGCTGCGCTTCCCGCCGGGCCATCCGTTCAACCCGTTGTCCGCCCTGCGCCTGTGCCTGGCCGCCGGTGCCAGCATGCAGGCGGTGGACGCGCTGTTCGACTGGATCTGGCGCGACGGCAATGCCGCCGACAGCGCCGAGGCGCTGCGCGAGCCCGGCGCCCGGCTCGGCATCGATGATGTCGCCACGGCCATCGCCGAACCGGCGGTCAAGGAGCAGTTGCGGCGCAATACCGAAGCCGCGATCAGCGCCGGCGTGTTCGGTGTGCCGACCCTGGCCATCGACGGGGAGCTGTTCTGGGGCAACGACGCCCACCCGCTGATGGCGGCGGTGCTGGCCGATCCGGGCCTGCTGCGGCAGCCCGAATGGCAGCGCCTGGCCACCCTGCCGGTGGCGGTGCAGCGCAGTCGCTGAACAGGGCGTGGCGCGTTTCCCTCGCGCGCCTGCCTGGGATTTGAGATAGATTTCACGTTTCCGAACCTACAACCGCCCTGGAGGGGGAGCCGCGGATGCGCATCGGAATCGTCGTCGACTCGGCCTGCGACCTGCCGCAGGCCTTCATTGCCGAACACAACATCGTGCTGCTGCCGATCACCGTACGCATCGGCGAAGCGGTGCTGGCCGATCATCGCGATGAGCAGGCCACGCTGAGCTTCCTGCACGCGCACGTTGCCGAACACGGTGCTGAAGCGGAAACCATTGCCTTCAGCGTCAACCAGATCCGCGACCTGTTCCTGCAGCAGCTGGTGATCGATTACGACCACGTGTTCTGCATGACCATCACCAAGACCCGCAGCCCGATCCACGACAACGCGCTGCAGGCCAGTTTCGCCATCCTCAACGACTACAAGCCGGTGCGGCAGGCAGCGGGCTACAACTCGCCGTTCGCGCTGCGCGTGCTCGACACCCAGAACCTGTTCGCCGCGCAGGCAGTGACCGCGGTGGAAGCGGTGCGCCTGCGCGACAGCAACGCCAGCGTGCAGCAGATCCGCGAGCGGCTGGAAGAACTGGCCGGCAACGTACACGGCTACATGGTCACCCGCGACCTGTACTACATGCGTGCGCGCGCACGGCACAAGGGCGATCGCAGCGTCGGCCTGCTCAGCGCCGCACTGGGCAGTGCGCTGGACATCAAGCCGGTGCTGCACGGTTACCGCGGCGAGACCGGGCCGGTGGCCAAGATCAAGGGCTTCGACAACGCCGTGCAGAAGCTGTTCGCGGTGGTTGGCCAGCGCGTGCGCGCCGGGCTGATGACACCGACGGTGTGCGTCAGCTACGGCGGTGAGCTGGACGAGCTGCGCACCCTGCCCGGCTATGCACAGCTGAAAGAGGTCTGCGCCACCCATGGCGTGACCGTGTACGAATCGGTGATGAGCCTGACCGGCATGGTCAATGTCGGCAAGGGCGCGGTCACCGTGGGCTTCGCCGATGGGCCGCATCGGTTCGAGTGAGGCCCCAACGCGGCGCGGATCTGCACATCGATTCCACCGCGGTTGTGCCAGTCTTCCCGCACTTCAAGGAGAACTCCATGCCTGCGCAGTACCACATCAGCCTGCCCGACCCGTCCAAGGCCCGCGGCAATGACCCTGACCTGTCCTTCCATTCGCAGGGCGCCGCCGGTTTCGCCGAAGAGCTGCAGGATGCGCTGCGCAATGGCAGCCTGTTCGAGCGCTGGAAGGCCAAGCAGCCTGACCCGGACGCGGTGGAACCGCAGTGGGGCGTAACCGACCCGGACGCCACCGTTACCGGCGAACAGAAGGACCTGCGCATCAACCTGGTGGCCACCACCCGTATTGACAGTGACGTGTTCAAGCAGCGCCTGCGCCTTCTGGCCGGCAGCCATTGGGAGCTGCGCGACGTGCGCTGAGGCAACCGCCCGCCGGGCATGGCCCGGCGCTACCGCCCGCACGTCGTGATCGGCCCGGCGCCGATGGGCGTGCTCTGGTAGATGCCAACCTTGGTTGGCGCTTGCACAAACGGCTGCCAACCAAGGTTGGCAACTACCAAGCCGCAGGGCATGGCCCGGCGCTACCGACACGATGGATAGCACCGGGCCATGCCCGGCGTTTCCATTTCCCTACCAGCCACCGCCCAGCGCGCGGTACAGCTCCACCCGCGCGATCGCAGCCGTGGCCTGGCTGTTGGCCAGCGCGGCCTGGTTGTCCAGCGCGATGCGCTGGGTGGTCAGCACATCCAGCATGTCGACCACGCCAGCCTGGTACTGCCGGCGCGCCGCGCCCAGTGCGCTCTCGCTCTCGTCCACCGCCACATGCAGCTGCACCGTGCGCTGCTGCTCGGCGGCATAGCCATCGATGGCGTCGTCCACTTCATGCCAGGCCTGCAACACGGTACGGCGGAACTGCAGCGCCGACTGTTGCTGCTGCAGCCTGCTCAGCGCGAGATTGGCCTTCAGCCGCCCGCCCTGGAAGATCGGTACGCTGATCGACGGGCCGATGCTGAAGCGGTGCGCGTTCCACCCATCCAGATCATCCAGCTGCTTGGCCTGGAACCCAGCGTCGCCATTCAAGGTGATGCGCGGCAGGAAACTGGCCTTGGCCACGCCGATGCCGGCGGTTGCCGCATGCAGTGCCGCTTCGGCACGACGGATGTCCGGGCGACGCTCGGCCAGTTCGCTGGGCACCCCCACCGCTACGGCCGGCAACGCCGGCCAGTCACGGCGTGCATCCTGCAGCTGCGCGTCCAGCGCCTGCGGCGGCTGCGCCAGCAGGAACGCCAGCGCATTGCGCAGCTGCGATTCACGATGCCGCAGCGGCGCGATGCGTGCCTGCAGCGATGCCACCTGCGCGGACGCGCTGGACACCTGCAGCGTGCTGGCCACGCCCTGTTGCTGGCGTGCCTCGGTCAGGCGCTTCATGTCGAGGGCGATGCTGAGGTTGTCCTCGGTGATCGCCAGCAGCTGCCGCGTCGCGCGCAGCTGCAGGTAATCACGCGCGGTTTCCGCCAGCAGCGCGATGCGCACCGCGTGTGCATCCTCCTCGGCCATCTGCACGCGTGCGTCGGCCGCTTCCACCTGGCGGCGCACACGCCCCCACAGGTCCAGTTCCCAGCTCAGGCCGATGCCGGCCTGGAACAGCCCGTAGTCATCACGGCCGCCGTTGCCGGACGGATCATTCAGGCCCACCTCGCTGTTGCGTGCACGCACGCCACTGGCGCTCGCGCTGACGCTGGGCAGGCGATCGGCGACGGTGATGCCACGTGCGGCGCGGCTCTGCTGCACGCGGTTGGCGGCCAGCTGCAGGTCCAGGTTGGCCGCGAGCACCTGGCCGGCAAGCTGCCCCAGCAGTGGATCGTCGAAGCCGGCCCACCAGGCCGCGTCCTGGTCGATGGCGTTGCCGGCGACCGCCTCACCCTGCCAGTGGCTGGGCAGTTCCGCCTGCGGGCGTACGAAGTCCGGACCCATCGTGCAGGCAGCCAGGGCCGTGCACAGGCTGGCCGCAACGAAGGTGCGGAACAGGGTGACTGCGCTCATGCACCCTCCCCGCTCTTGTGGCCCGGACTGTGCTGCACGCTCTGCGCGCGGGCGCGGCTGCCCAGGTCAACACTGGCTTCCACCGACATGCCGGCACGCAACTGGTCCAGCAGTGGCTGGCCGGGTTCCAGCACGATCTTGACCGGAATGCGCTGCACCACCTTGGTGAAGTTGCCGGTGGCGTTTTCCGGTGCGACGGCGGCGAAGGTGACGCCGGTGGCCGGTGCGATGCTGTCGATGTGCCCGCGCAGCGGCTTGCCCGGGAACACGTCCACCTTCAGTTCGACCTGCTGGCCGGCCTGCATGCGGGTCATCTGCGTTTCCTGGAAGTTGGCGACCACGAAGGCGCGCTTCAGCGGCACCACCGCAGCCACCGGCGTACCTGGGGTGAGGTAGGCGCCCATGCGCACAGCGCGGCGGCCGACCATGCCGTCGATCGGCGCGCGCAGCACGGTGTGCGACAGGTCCAGTTCGGCACGCGCCTGCGCCGCTTCTGCACGCTGTACCGCCGCCTGCGCGGCCTGCACGCCAGCGCTGAGGATGTCGGTGCGCTGGCGTGCGGTCGACAGTGCGGCCTGGCCCTGCTGCAGATGCGCACTGGCCACGGCCTGCTTCGACTGCGCCTGCTGGGCGTTCTGCACGGTGCCGGCGCCATCACGGGCCAGTTCGCGGTAACGCTGCTGGTCGGCGCTGGCCAGGGTCAGTTCGGAACGGCTGACATCGACACTGGCCCTGGCCTGTTCAATCAGCGAGTCCTGCTGGGCAAGTGCGGCCTGCGCGTTGGCCAGCTGTGCACGGGCATTGGCGAGGTCGGCACGGGCCGCCTGCAGGGCCACCTGGTAGTCGCGGTCGTCGATGCGGGCAAGCACGTCGCCCGCCTTCACCGACTGGTTGTCCTCTACTTCCACGGCACTGACGAAGCCGGGAATCTTCGGCGCAACCAGCGTGTAGTCGGCAACGACATAGGCATTGTTGGTGGTCTGGTGACCGCCGTCGCGCAGCAGCAGCCAGGCACCGATGGCCAGGGCCAGCACGCCCAGGCCCAGGCCGGTATTGAGAGTGGTTCGATTGATCGTCATGAGGGGGCTCCTGCGAAAGGTTCAGGCCACGGCACGTGGCGGATGGATGCGGGTGGGCATCCAGGCAATGAGGGGAATGAAGGCCAGCGCCACCAGCGCGACCAGCCAGTACAGGTCGGCCGAGGTCAGCGCCTGCACCTGCGCATGCAGGCGCGCCCCCAGCTGCGGGCCCTCGGCCAGCCACGGCTGCTCGCCAAGGCGGTCGACCAGCACGGTGGAATGGAAATGACGGCGGCCCTGGGCGACGGCATCCAGCACGCCGCTGGCGAGCACGGCAGCAAAGCCCTTGACCGTGTTGAACCACGCCGAGGCGAACGGACCGTCCTGCGGTGCCAGCCCGCCAGTGGCCAGCATCAGCAGCGGCAACACCGCCATCGGCTGGGCGAATACCTGCAGCAGCTGTACCCACAGGAAGTTGTCGCGGATCCAGGCCACATCCAGATGCGAGCCCAGCCAGCAGGCCAAGGCCAGCATCGCCAGGCCGGTGGCCTGCACCCAGCGGCAATCCACTGCACGGATGTTCAGCAACGCCGCCACCAACGGCAGTGCGATCGCTTGTGGCAGCGCCACCCACAGCAGCATCGGTGCGGTCTGCAATGGCCGGTAGCCCTGAACGCTGGCCAGGAAACCGGAGGGAATCGAGATCACCGCCAGCAGCACGAACAGCACGCCGCCCAGGGTCACCAGCGAGTAGCTGAGGTTGCGGTTGGCCAGCAGCTGCAGCTTGAAGAATGGCAGCGGGTGGAACCATTCATTGATCATGAACAGCACCATCAGGCCGGCGCCGCCACCGATCATCAGGGTGATCATCGGCGAGTCGAACCAGTTCAGGCGCGGGCCCTGCACCAGGCCCAGCACCAGCAGCACCAGCGCCGGCAGGCCCAGCGCCAGGCCCACGCCATCGAACTGGGCAAAACGCTCCAGCCGCAGCGGGTCCTGTGGCAGGCCCCAGCTGACCATCGCCATGGCGGCCAGGCAGTACGGCACGATCTGCCAGAACGCCCAGTGCCAGCCCACCTGCTCGACCCAGAACGCGGCCAGCGGCGTGCCCATGCTCGGGCCGAAGGTGGCGGTCAACGCGTAACCCGCCAGGCCATACAGCTTGATGCCCGGCGGCAGGAAGCGCAGTGCCACGCTCATCAGCAGCGGCGGCAGCGCACCACCACACAGCCCCTGCAGCGCGCGCAGCAGCAGGAACACCTGCAGGTTCGGGGCAAGCGGGCAGAGCACGCCCAGCACCATGAAGCCACCAATCATCACCAGCGCGAAGCGGCGCAGCGAGAAGGTGGCGGCACACCACGGGGCGAAGGCCATCGCGCTGACCGACATCGCGCTGTAGAGGGCGACGATCCAGCTGCCGTCGTCGACGCTGAAACCCATCGCACCGCGGATGTCAGCCAGGGCGACCTTGGTGATGTTCTCGTTGAAGCCCGACACCAGCACCGCCAGCAGCACGCCACACAGGCCGACCAGAACGCGGCGGTCGAGCCCGGGGGCGGCGGCAGGACGGGGCGCTGCAGCGGCCGGGACAGCGGCGGCCGGCGTACTCATCGCCGGGCACCGATCCGTGCAGTGCACGGCATATTGGGGGTCATTGGAATGCGCTCAGTGAAACTCCGGGGAGCGCAGTCTAGGGAGACGGTACCCTGCGAAAAATGGCGCGGCCGGCATCCCAGGCGTGCGTCCGGCGCACGCCTGCCGCCAATCAGTGGCGAGCCGCCTCGACCGAATCGCACATGCTCTTGATCGCCCGCCGCAGCCACTGGTGGGCCGGATCGTTGTCCATCCGCGGGTGCCAGGCCTGCACCAGCGCAACGGTACGCACCGGTACCGGCAACGGGAACATGCGCAGCGGCAGGCCCATGTGGGCGATGCGGTCGAGCATCACACTCGGCATCTGCGGCAGCACCAGGTCCGAATCGGCAGCGGCGAAGATCGCACCATGGAAGGTGGGAATCACCACCGCCACCCGCCGCTGCAGGCCCAGCGCTGCCAGCTCCTCGTCGATCGGTCCGTGCGCCAGGCCGCGCCGGGACACCGCGATGTGATCGCAGGCAGCGAAACGTTCGGCGCTGATATCGCCATCGAACAAGGGATGGTCGGCGCGCGCCGCACCCAGCAGCGAGGTGGTGAACAGGTGCTGCACCTTGGTTTCCGGGCTGTGCTTGCCAGCGGTGCTGATGTACAGGTCGATTCGCCCCTGCACCATCGCATCATCATCGGTATCGCCCTCGGGTACGAAGCGCAGCATGCAGCCCGGTGCCTGCTGGCGGAACACCTCGCGCAGCCGCCCACCGTAGCTGCCGATGAACACATCGTTGGCGCGCACGCTGAAGGTCCGTTCCAGGGTTGCCATGTCCACTTCACGACCGGCATTGAACACGCGGTGCGCCTGCTCGATGACGTCGCGGACCTGCTCGCGCAGTTCCAGCGCGCGCGGGGTGGGGGCCAGGCCGCGGCCGGCGCGCACCAGCACCGGGTCGCCAAGCGCGGTCCGGATCCGGCCGAGGGTACGGCTCATCGCCGGCGCGCTCAGGTTCATCCGCCGCGCGGCGGCGGTCACGCTGCATTCGTCGATCAGCACGTCCAGTGCCAACAACAGGTTCAGGTCCGGCAGGGGCATGACAGTCTCCAGTAAATCAGATGACTCTACGACACTCGTTACCGGCATGGAGTGCGTTTGACGCATTCATTGACTGCCGCGCACGGCATGGGTGCGCGCGGTGACATCGGCGACCATCCCCGTCCTGCAAAGGAGACATCCATGTTCACTACCCTGCTGGTCGCCCTCGACGGTGGCCCCCAGCACGCACGCGTGCTGGACCTGGCCGCCGCCATTGCCGGCCCCCGCAGCCGCCTGCACCTGCTGTGCGTGCTCGACCCCGAATTCGCGCTGGCGGCCGATGCCAGCGAAGCCGACCGCATCGAGTACCCGGAAGCCGCCCGCCAGCGCTCGCGGGCCGAAGCGGTGCTGGCCGAAGCCCTGGCCGAGCTGCGCGAGCGCGGCGTCGACGCCATCGCGCAGATTCCCTCGGGTGACCCGGGCGAAGTGATCAGCGAGCAGGCCCGGCGCCTGAAGTGCGATCTGATCGTCATCGGCCACCGCCACCTGTCCCGCCTGGAACGCCTGTTCGAACCCTCGATCGGGCAATGGACCATCGACCACGCGCCCTGTCCCGTGCTGGTGGAAACCCGCGACCCACAACCCTAGCAACCATGGCCTCCCGTTCCCCGTTGTTTCCCACCCGCGTCAACTACCGCGCCTTCGGCCGCCAGTTCGGCCGCGGCGAACAGGCACTGCTGGCGGCGATACGCCAGCTGCACGATCCTGATCAACAGGCCGATGGACTCGCCCAGCTGAGCAGCCTCGGTATTGATCCCGAAGGCTGCGACGCGTTCGTCGGCCTGCTGCCGCTGCTGGCCACGCCCACCGCCCCGATCGACCTGCTGCCCGCCGGCTCACCGTTCATCGCGGCCAGCGAACTGGACCTGCTGGTCTGCCTCCTGCGCATCGCACAATGGCGGCATGCCCGCCCGCGCGAAGATGACGCACTGGCTCCGCTGCGCCAGCAGCTGGCGCGCTGTGCGATGGCCGTGCAGGCGGCAAACCTGCCGTTGCGCCAGCGCTCGTTGTCACCGGTCGGGCTGAGGTTGCTCGATCCCACCGGCTGGTTGCGGCAGCGCTGACCCGGCCGCGCCGCCCGTGCGCAATCACGCACGGGGACCGGGCACCCGGCGCGCTCAGCAATCCATCCTGCCGTGCGCACTGCCTTCGTCGTCGAGCACGTGCGCATGCAGGATCACCTGGTTGCGACCGGCACGCTTGGCGGCGTACAGGCCGGCATCGGCATCCGCCAGCAACTGATCGGCGCTGGCCAGAGCCGGTGGGTGCAGGTAGCCCACGCCGATGCTGATACTGACCGACCCTTCGGGCAGTGGCAGCGCCGCCACCGCCTCACGCAGGCGCTCGGCCAGCGCCAGCACGCCCGACAGCGGGCTTCCGGGCACGATCACCGCAAATTCCTCGCCGCCGTAACGGGCAACACTGTCACCGGCACGGCCGGCACTGATCTTCAGGACCGTGGCCACGGCCTGCAGGCAGCGGTCCCCGGCCGGATGTCCGTGGCGGTCGTTGAAGACCTTGAAATGGTCGATGTCCAGCAACAGCAGCCCCAGCTCGCTGCCGCTGCGCCGCGCGCGGTTCCATTCCGCCAGCAGCAGTGCATCGAACTCGCGCCGGTTGGCCACACCGGTCAGGCCATCCTGCCGAGCGAGCTGGTCCAGCGATGCTTGCCGTTCCATCAGGTCCACCTGCAGCAGGATGCTGCGCACGCCGAAGCCCAGCGTTGCCACCACGAAGCCGGTGACCGCCAGCGGCCGCGCATGGTCGACCACCAGGGTACCGACCACCAGCAGCAGCAATGGCAGGATCATCGGCCCCGCCGCCTGCACCGTTCTGCCCAGCCTCGGGTGCATCACGAACGTCGGCGCAGGCGCCTGGCTCATCGCCAGCAACGCCAGCAGCAGGAACGGCAGGTCGATCAGCAGATCGTTGTAGGCACCGAAGGACTGTTCCGAGGTGTAGTGGTTGATGTAGTACGCCACCATCAGGTAGCCCACCGCGTAGATCGCCAGCGCGCGGAAGAAGTTGCGCCGCTCCGGAACGTCGCCCACCAGCCAGCGCACCACCGCAAACCCGGCAATGCACAGATTCTGGATATCGAACATGCGCTGCATGTTGGACAACGCGTGGTCGTCGATGTCGACGCGCGCGGCGAACGACTGCGCATGCACGAAGAACAGCACGCCCAGCAATGCGGCCATCGCCGCATCGATCAGGCTGATGCTCAGCCGCTCGCGGCGTGCACGGGCCAGGATGAACACCAGCGGCACGCCGTACAGCACATACAGGAACAGGCTGGCCTGCGGCGTGACATCGGCACGGCCGGCACCGAGCGCGTCGATCATGTTGACGGCCATGCCACCCGCCCAGAGCAGCAGCGCCAGAGCGGTAGCGCGCCAGCCGAGTGCGGCACGGTCGCGGCGCGCCCGCCACAGGCAGGCCGCCGCCGCCAGCAACGGGGCACCCGTGAGGAACCCGAAGGAACCCGCACCGGCGGGACCCGGCCACAGGGCCACGACCAGGCCGTGGCACAGCACATACAGCAGCGCCAGCACTACCGGCATGCATCCCCCGATCCGCAAGGCCGTATGGACGCACGATAGCCCCGCCCGCGCCACGGCCACGTGATCCAATACGGCAATACGACACTTCGCGTGCCCCGCCATGGTAGTGCCGGCCGCTGGCCGGCAATCCCAGGGAATCACAGGGCTGCAGGTTGCCGGCCAGCGGCCGGCACTACCGGAAAGCCGTCAGCCGTGCAGGGCGTGGGCGTGGTGGGCGATGTGCTCGCCGATGAAACTGGCGATGAAGTAGTAGCTGTGGTCGTAGCCCGGCTGCAGGCGCAGGGTCAGCGGATGGCCGGCGGCATCACAGGCCTGCTGCAGGCGCTGCGGTTGCAGTTGGGTCTGCAGGAATTCGTCCGCCTCGCCCTGGTCGACCAGCAACGGCAGGCGCTCAGTGGCCACGGCGACCAGTTCGCTGGCATCCCACAGCGCCCAGTCCGCCGGGTTGTCGCCCAGGTAGGCGTGGAAGGCCTTCTGCCCCCACGGCACGTGGCTGGGCGCGACGATCGGCGAGAACGCCGACACGCTGCGGTAGCGCCCCGGGTTGCGCAGTGCGATCACCAGCGCACCGTGACCGCCCATCGAGTGGCCGCTGATGCCACGCGCATCGGTGACCGGGAAATCCGCCTCGATCAGTGCCGGCAGTTCCTGCGCCACGTAGTCGTGCATGCGGTAGTGCTTCGCCCACGGTGCGCGGGTGGCATTGAGGTAGAACCCCGCCCCCTTGCCCAGGTCATAGCCCTCGGCATCGGCCACGTCATCGCCGCGCGGGCTGGTGTCGGGCGCGACGATGACCACGCCGTGCTCGGCCGCGTAGCGCTGTGCGCCGGCCTTGGTGATGAAATTCTGCTCGGTGCAGGTCAGCCCGCTCAGCCAGTACAGTACCGGCAGTTTCTGCGTTTCCGCCTGCGGCGGCAGGTACACGGCGAACTGCATGTCGCAGCCCAGCGTGGTGGAGTGATGGCGGTAGACGTCCTGCCAGCCGCCGAAACAGGCGCGGTGTTCAATGCGTTCCATGGTGCTCTCCTGCGCGGCGCGTCAGCGCGCTTCTGGTAGATGCCGACCTTCCACGCGCGGCGTGGATGCCTTTGTTGATCCGTTCATCCAGCTGCGCCAGCAGGCGCAGCAACGATTCGACGCCAGGCTGGCCATCAAGATTGCGCCAGGCCGCCACGGCTACATCGCTGCGCGGCGGCCACTGCCCGGCCGCGCGCGCCTCATGAAGGCTCGGCAGGAATACCTGCGCAAGCCACTGCTCGAACGGCATGCCATCGTCGCTGCCGAAGGCCGAGGTCACCGCACGCGGTGGCCCCACCTCCCCCACTACCCAGCCCAGCGCACGCAACGCCTGCTCGATCGGAACCACCAGGGCCGCGCGCGGGTCTTCCGCACGCGGCCGGCGCAGGGCATCCAGCCAGCCCATGACGCGGCTCAGTAGTGGACCACCGACCGGATCGACTTGCCTTCGTGCATCAGGTCGAAGGCTTCGTTGATCTTGTCCAGGTCCATGGTATGGGTGACGAACGGGGCCAGTTCGATATCGCCTTTCATCGCGTCTTCCACCATGCCCGGTAGCTGGCTGCGGCCCTTCACGCCACCGAAAGCAGTACCCATCCACTTGCGGCCGGTCACCAGCTGGAACGGACGGGTGGAGATCTCCTGGCCCGAACCGGCCACGCCGATCACCACGCTCTGGCCCCAGCCACGATGCGCGCATTCCAGCGCCGCGCGCATCACGTTGACGTTGCCGATGCACTCGAAGCTGTGGTCCACGCCCCAGGTGGTCATCTCGACGATGACCTGCTGGATCGGCTTGTCGTAGTCCTTCGGGTTGATGCAGTCGGTGGCGCCGAATTCGCGGGCCAGCTCGAACTTGGACGGGTTGGTGTCCACCGCGATGATGCGGCCGGCCTTGGCCTGGCGCGCACCCTGGATCACCGCCAGGCCGATGCCACCCAGGCCGAACACCGCCACGCTGTCGCCTTCCTGCACCTTGGCGGTGTTGTGCACCGCGCCGATGCCGGTGGTGACGCCACAACCGAGCAGGCAGACGTGCTCCGGGTTCGCGTCCGGATTGATCTTCGCCAGCGAGACTTCGGCCACCACGGTGTACTCGCTGAAGGTCGAGCAACCCATGTAGTGGTACAGCGGCTCGCCGTTGTAGCTGAAGCGGCTGGTGCCGTCAGGCATCACGCCCTTGCCCTGGGTGGCACGCACCGACACGCACAGATTGGTCTTGCCGCTCTTGCAGAACAGGCACTCGCCGCACTCGGCGGTGTACAGCGGAATGACGTGGTCGCCCGGCTTGACGCTGGTCACGCCCTCGCCCACTTCCACCACGATGCCGGCGCCTTCATGGCCCAGCACCACCGGGAACAGGCCTTCCGGATCATCGCCGGACAGGGTGAATGCATCGGTGTGGCAGACACCGGTGTGGGTGATCTTGACCAGCACTTCGCCCTTCTTCGGCGGGGCGACGTCGATCTCGACGATCTGCAGCGGCTGGCCGGGACCAAAGGCGACGGCGGCACGGGACTTCATGGTGGCTTCTCCAGGATCAGGCGGAAAGGGAATGGCAGGAGGATCGGCGCGATATGGCGCCGATGCTTATTTCAGGTACGAGCGGATCAACGCGCTCATGTCGCGCACGCGTTCGGCGCGTTGTTCGTCGGAGGCCGCGGGTTGCCCGAACTCCTCGCGCAGATGGGCCTCCATCACCTCGGACATCAGGCCGTTGACCGCGCCACGGATGGCGGCGATCTGCTGCAGCACCGGCCCGCAGTCGGCACCGGCTTCCAGCGCGCGATCCAGCGCATCGCACTGGCCGCGGATGCGGCGCACGCGGGCCAGGACCTTCTTCTTCTCTTCGGGGGAGTGCGGCATGGCGGGGCCACCTCGGAACTATACTGGGGGATAGTATACACACAGGGGCGAATGAAGCCATCTGGTGCTGCCGAGGCATGCCCCAGGGACAGATCAGCCCAGAATATGAATGAACAATAAATAGATTCATTTGTTACTTTTTCATGACGTAGGGTGTCGCATTCGCCCCTGCGTTTACCCCTGAGTCACATTGGCGTGACCAGGGAGAAATCATGTACCGACCGTTGTTCGCCCGCAGTCGCTTGTCTGTCGCGCTGGGTTCGGCATTGGTGCTGGTGGCCGCCGCACCGGCCATGGCGCAGCAGGCCGCCACGCAGGAACAGAAGGCCGAGTCCGCCAGCAGCAAGACCCCCGTGCAGCTGGACCGGATGACCGTCACCGGCTCGCGCATCTACCGCGCCGGTTTCGACACGCTCGAGCCGGCCGCGGTGGTCAGCCGTGAATCGATCGAGAACTATGGCGACACCAACCTCATCGACGCGGTGACCCGGATTCCCGGGGTCAGTGCCGGCGTCAGTTCGCGCGGCGACCAGGCAGGCTTCGGTGCAGGCGTCAACTTCGCCAGCAAGTTCGGCCTGGGCAGCAATCGCCTGCTGACACTGGTCAATGGACGCCGCTTCGTCACCTCTACACCGCCCACCATCTTCGGAGCCGGCGGCGGCTCCGGCATCCAGGTCGACATGAACGCCATTCCCAGCGTCATGGTGCAACGCATTGAAAGCCTGAGCGTGGGCGGTGCCCCCACCTATGGCTCGGACGCAATCTCCGGCGTCAACAACATCATCCTGCGCGACAAGTTCGATGGCGCCGAAGTCGAGCTCGGCTACGGCAGGACCAGCAAGAACGACAACGAGCGCTACTCCTGGTCGGCCATCTTCGGTACCGACTTCGCTGATGGGCGCGGCCACATCGTGGTGGCCGCCGAGCTGGACAACGCCGACGGCGTGAACGCGCTGCAACGTGATTTCTACCGCCAGGGTTACAGCCTGCAGGCTAACCCGACCGCCGCCAACGCCCGTAACTTCCAGCCTTGGCGCCAGCCGGGCAATGACGGTCGCATCGACGGCAGCATTCCGTTCAACACCGGGCCGGCCGACGGCATTCCCGACCAGGTCTGGATCCGCAACCGGCGCATTGCCAGCATGACCTTCGGTGGCCTGGTGATGCCGGCCACCGGCAGCTACACGCGCAACGGCCTGGGTGACATCCTTGGCTTCGGCCCGAACAAAGACAAACTGTGGCAGTTCAACAACGAGGGCAAGCTGGTCGAGTTCAACCCGGGCATCAGCTACGCGGGCGGCAATGCTTCCGGCGGTGACGGCCTGAACCTGTTTGAGACGGTGCCGTTGATCGCCGACCTCGAACGACGCTCGGTGTTCTCCACCGGCAGCTTCGACTTCACCGACAATGTGCGCGGCTTCTTCGAGCTTTCGCGATACGAAGCGACCGCCCGCGAAACCCTGGATCAGAATGTCTACAACGCCGTCTCCTTCGGCAATGCGCGCCTGGACGGTGGCGGTACAGCCAGCGGCGCGCTGACCTTCAGTGCCAGCAATCCGTTCCTCAGTGCGGAAACCCGCAAGATCCTCGCCGACAACGGTATCACCTCGTTCCGGCTGTCGCGTTCTTCGCGCGACCTGTCGATGAACAACGCCAGCACCGAAACCCGCCTGACCCGTGCGGTGCTTGGCCTGAGCGGTGCGTTCAATGTTGGACAACGCAACTTCAACTGGGAAGCCAGCGTCACCCACGGCCGTGGTGACTTCGACTACCTCGGCACCGGCCTGATCCAGCAGAACTTCATCAATGCGATCAATGTGACCACCGATGCCAGCGGCCGCATCATATGCGATGCCACCCGCCCAGGCACCACGGCCGATGCGAACTGCCGCCCGCTGAACCTGTTCGGCGAAAACCAGGCATCGCGCGAAGCCCTGGACTATGTCTCCACCCGAACCGTGGCCAAGGCGCAGACCCGTCAGACCGTGATCAACACTTCGCTGTCCGGCGGTCTGTTCGATCTTCCCGGTGGTGAGCTTTCCGTTGCAGCCGGCTTCGAACACCGCCGCGAAGAAGGTTCCTTCACCCCCAGCGAGTACCAGCGCCTGGGCCAGGGCCGCTCGGTGCCGACCCAGGCGGCCGAGGGCAAGTACCACACCAACGAAGTGTTCGCCGAAGTGCTGGCGCCACTGTTCAATCCCGACTGGGACCTCCCGGGCCTGCATCGCCTGGACCTGACCGCCAAGTTCCGCCGCGTCGACAATTCCGTCGCCGGCGCGTTCAATGCGTTCACCTACGGCATCCAGTACGAACCGATCGCCGGCCTGCAGCTGCGCGGCAACAAGACCCAGTCACTGCGCGCGCCCTCCATCGCCGAGCTCTACACCACACAGCAGCCGGCCTACTACAACATCCCGGAAGTGTGCTCGCTGGACAACATCAGCGGCGGCTCCATTCCGGCGGTGCGTCGCCGCAACTGCCAGGCGTTCTTCGCCGCTTACCCGGGTGCTGATCCGAACACTTTCCGCCAGCAGCCGACCAACACGCTGGGCTCGACCAACGGCAGCACCCGCCTTCAGAACGAAACGGCGAAGTCGTGGACGGCCGGCATCGTGTTCGCACCCGAGTGGATCCCCGGCCTGCGCGTCGCTGCCGACTGGTACGACATCAAGATCAACAACGTGATCACCTCGCTGAGCGCCAACGACATCATCACCGGTTGCTTCGACAACGCCGACTTCAATGCCGCCAACGTGCCCAATGCCAACCGCTTCTGCGGTCTGGTGACGCGTGATCCGAACACCGGCGTGGCCACCGACATCAAGACCGAATATGGCAACGGCCCGGTGCTGATGTTCCGCGGCTGGACTGCCGAAGTCGGCTACCGCTGGGACCTGTCGCGCTTCGGCGTGCTGGACCTGGACTTCTACGGCTACATGCCGAAGAACCGTGGCCAGGCCGCGAACCGGGACGTGCCGTTCGTCGAACAGGCGGGCAGCTTCAACGAGCCCAAGCGCCAGTTCCGCTGGACCGCCCAGCACCGCATCGGCAACTGGAACTACGGCGTGGCCTCCAACTACACCAGCCGGGCCCAGTACACCATGACCGATACCCCGGAAAGCCGTCAGTACTTCTATCGAGACAGCTGGACCACCTGGGACGCCAACGTCACCTACCGCATCACCGATGCCGCGCGCGTGACGTTGTCGGTGATCAACGTGGGCGATGACATCGGGCCGTTCCCGTATGTGCTGGATTCACTGGGCCGTCGCTACATGGCCAGCCTGCGCTACAACTTCAAGTAGGCCCAGCGCAGCTGGTTGCAAAGGCGGGGCCTGGATTCCAGGCCCCGCTCAATCGAACAATCCCTCACCCGCCAGCCGGGTCAGCTCATCCACCACATAGCGCACCTTGGGCCGCAGGTGGCGCGTCGGTGGCCACAGCGCATGGATGTCGATGTGCCGCTGCATGTGCTCGTCCAGCACCGATTGCAGCGCGCCGGAGTCCATATGGCGACGCACCAGTGAAACCGGCATCTGGCAGATACCGAGCCCGGCGATGGCCGCTTCGATCACCGCGTCGCCATCATTGAGTTGATAGGGCGCACTGGGAATGAACGTTCCCTCGTCCTCCTCGCTGCCGATCCGCCACCAGATCGGTTGCCCGTGGCGGAAGCCGACGATGCTGCGGTGCTGCGCCAGTTCCTCCACCGCGCGCGGCACGCCATGTGCCTGCAGGTACGCCGGCGCTGCGCAGGTAACCAGCCGCTGGCGCCCCAGCCGGCGTGCGACCAGATGCTCGGCATGGTGCAGCCCACCAAAACGGATCAGCAGATCGATGCCCTCTTCGACGGGATCGACGAAGTGATCGGTGAAGGTCATCGTCAACTGCAGGTCCGGGTACTGCCGGCACAACCGCAGCAGCACCGGCAGCACCACCAGCCGCCCGAACGAGGACGGCATGTCGATGCGCAGCCGTCCACTGGGCAGGCCAGCCGACCCCAGGCAGGCCTCGGCCGCGGAGATTTCTTCCAGCGCGGCCGCACAGGAGGCGTAGTACGCCTCGCCATCGGTGGTCAGTGCGATGCGCCGCGTAGTGCGATGGAACAGTCGCACGCCCAGCCGCGCTTCCAGCCGGGCGATGGCCTTGCCCACGGCCGAGCGCGAGATGCCCAGCGCGTCTGCCGCCTCGGTGAAGCTGCCCGAGCGTGCGGTAGTGACGAACGTGACCAGGCCATTCAAGGATTCCAGAGGCAGCATCGCTCTCACTCCATTGGGGACAAATAGTCCCGAACCAAGGGAGATCGAAGCGCTTTATGCGCTCGCATGTCAACTCCATCCTGTGTGCATCGCGCCGCTGGCGCCTCCCCCGCACCGAGATGACCGACATGACCGCCGCCCTCTTCCGCCCCTTCAACCTGTCAGGAACCGCTCTGCGCAACCGCATCGCGATGGCCCCGATGACCCGCGCCCGCAACCCCGGCGTCGTAGCCAACGAACTGACCGCGCAGTACTACCGGCAGCGTGCCAGCGCCGGCCTGATCATCAGTGAAGGCACACCGGTCTCGCCGCAGGGCCAGGGCTACATCGACGTGCCGGGCATCTGGTCGGCCGAACAGGTGGCCGGGTGGAAGCTCGTCACCGAGGCCGTACACGCCGAGCAGGGCAGGATCTTCGCCCAGCTCTGGCACGTCGGCCGCATGTCGCATGCCTCGCTGCAGCCCGGGGGTGGGCAACCGGTCAGCGCCGGTACCCGCCCGGTCGCCAGCGCACCGAAGAACACCTCGTTCGTGTATCTGGACGATGGCAGCCGTGGCCATGCTGATCCCACCCCGGCACGTGCACTGGCCACCGAAGAGATCCCGGGCATCATTGCCGACTTCGCACGGGGCGCCGACAACGCCATCGCCGCCGGTTTCGACGGCATCGAACTGCATGCGGCCAACGGCTACCTGTTCGAGCAGTTCCTCAACCCGCTCATCAATGTACGCGAGGACCGCTACGGTGGCTCGCTGCCCAACCGCGCACGGCTGATCCTGGAGACCGTCGACGCGATGGCCCAGCGCATCGGCGCCCACCGCATCGGCGTGCGCCTGGCACCGAACAACCTCACCTTCGACATGCCGTTCTACCCCGACAACGAAGCCACCTATCTGTACCTGGCCGAGGAATTGGGCAAGCGCGGCTTGGCCTATGTGCACCTCAATGACAACCTGCAGGCGGGGCAGTCGGTGCTGGGCGAGGCGTTCCTGCAGCAGTTCAAGCAGGCCTACGGTGGCACGTTGATCCTGGCCGGCGGCATGACCCGCGAACGTGCCCTGCAACTGGTCGAGACCGGCATCATCGACCTGGCCGCATTCGGCCAACCGTTCATCGCCAACCCGGATCTGGTCGAGCGCCTGCAACGCGACGACGCGCTGGCCACGCCCGACCGCAATACCTATTACGGTGGCGGCGAGGCAGGCTACCTCGATTACCCGCGCGCGCAGTAGATCCATGCTGCGTGGATGCGGCCGTACCCGCACGGCGGGCGTACACTGCCCGCCCGGATTCGCTGGATGCGCCCATGGATACGCCCACCGCATCATTCATCGTCAATCTCGACGTTCCCGATCTTGCAGTGGCTGAAGGCTTCTACACCGAAGCCTTCGGCCTACGGATCGGCCGCCGCCTCGGCCCGGGCGCCGTGGAACTGCTCGGTGGACCAACGCCGTTGTACCTGCTGCAGAACGAGGCCGGCAGCGCCGCCACCGAGGACGGCGACGTGCGCGATTACGAGCGCCATTGGACGCCGCTGCACCTGGACTGGGTGGTGGATGACATCGAGACCGCACTGGCGCGTGCGGTTTCCGCGGGAGCGACACTCGAGCAGTCCGTGCGCGAGCGACGCTGGGGGCGCATCGCCGTGCTGGCCGATCCGTTCGGCCACGGCTTCTGCCTGATCCAGTTCAGTGGCGAAGGCTACGACGCGCTGGTCGAATGACCGATGCGCCTCTCACCACGGCAACGGCACCGCCTCGCCGTTGGCGCGCTCGCCGTAGTACAGCGATGGCAGCAGACGCGAGAGGAAACTGAACTCGGTGTAGCAGTGCTTGAGCAGGCCCAGGCCAACCGCATCGCTGGCATCATGCTGCGGATCGGTGCTGTCCAGGCCAAGCACGAAGCGGCTGCGCAGCACGCAGCCGAACGGCGTATCGCGTGCCACATGCAGCATCTGCCCGTCACAGGGATCACCGTGCGCATCCAGTCGCACGTGATCACCGAAGCCGATGCGCGCGGCGATCACCGCCGATACATCGCCTGCATCCAGTGCCGCCTGCAGGCGCTCTGGCACCAGCAGCGTGTGCGGGTCATGGAACTTCAAACGCGCCGCCACCGGCGGAATGTCGGCCAGCGATTCCACCGCATGGATGCTGGCGCCGTGGTAGCTGCGTCCGCGCTGCCAGGCCTCGTCCCAGCCGCGGTGCTCGACATGGTCGACCGGATGCCACCAGCGGATGTGCTGGGTGGTCTCGAAGAAGGTGAACCACCAGTCCAGCATGCGGCCCTTGCAACCGTGCAGGTCAGTGCGCACCGCCACCAGCAAGGTGCCGTCTTCGCGGCGCTGGATGCCGGTTTCCAGATGCATCGGCGCCGGGTCGAGCAGATCGTGGTGGTCCAGCCAGGCGCGGGCGTTCACAGCGGTATCCATCGGCGTCTCCTTTGGGTTGGGAGCTTCGACAATACGGAAACGCTATTCGTTTCGCAATTACGCGTATGCGGTAAGATGGGCGCAATGAACAGCACCACCCTGCCCGAGCCCTCAACGCCGACCCGCCGCCGCGGCCGTCCAGCGCGACCAGAAGCCGAGGTCCGCCATGCGGTGCTGCAGGCCACCCTGGAACTGCTGCTGGTCCAGGGGTACGAGGCCACCACCATCGAGGCCGTAGCGGCGCACGCCGGGGTGGCGAAGAAGACTGTGTACCGCCATGCCAGCAACCGCGAAGCGCTGGTCGGGCTGGCGGTGCGCGAGTGGACGGACGGCTTCGCGCCGCAGCTGCAGCGGGACGCGCACGACAGTGACGAGGTACTGCCGCTGCTGCAGGTCATCCTGCAGGCAGTGTGTGCACAGGCGCTTTCGCCGCAGGCGGTGCAGGTGTTCCGCCTGCTGGCGACCGACTTTCCCGGCAAGGACGCGCTGCTGCAGGCCTACCTGGACAACGGCATCGAGCGCTGCCGGGCGCTGCTGGCCGACTGGCTGGCGCGGCAGCAGCAACGTGGGCTGCTGCGCGAGGGAGATGCCGCGTGCATGGCACGGCTGATCCTGGCGATGGCGGTGGCCGAGCCACTACGCGAACGTGTGATCGGCGTGGTGGCCGAGGATGCGCCGGTAGAGGTGCATCTGCGTGAGTGCATGGCGTTGTTGGCGCCGGTGTTGCAGGCGCCGTAGCAGAACCCATCCGCGCATGGCCGATACTGGTGGGTGCCGACCGTTGGCCGGCACTGCATCAGCTACTGCAACTCACTCCCGCAACATATCCACGAACGCGCGCAACGCTGCCGGCATCTGCCGCTGCTTCGGGTAGTACAGCGCGAAACCGGCGAACGGTTCGCTCCAGTCTTCCAGCACCGCCACCATCTGCCCGGAGTCGATGTACGGCCGCGCGGTATCTTCCAGCACATAGGCCAGGCCGATGCCATCGAGCACGGCACTGACCACGGTGCCCTGCTCGCCCAGGGTCAGCCGCCCCGGCACATCGATCTCCAGCGCCTGCCCCTCGCGCTCGAACTGCCACTTGTACAGATGGCCGCTGGCGAAGCGGAAGCGGATGCATTCATGCGCGGCCAGATCGCGCGGGTGCCGGGGCGCGGGGTGTCGCCGCAGGTAGTCCGGCGCGCCGACGATCAGACCACGCAGTGGTGGCCCCATCGGCACCGCCACCATGTCCTCGGGCACGAACTCGTGCAGGCGCACGCCGGCGTCGTAGCCTTCGGCGACGATGTCGACCAGGCCGTCGTTTTCGGTCAGCTCCACCCGAATGTCCGGATGCGCGTGCAGGAAGCGCGCCAGCCGCGGTCCCAGCTGGGTCGGTACCGCCGCGCGGGTGGCGTTGATGCGCAGCAGTCCCGCCGGTGCGGCACGGAACTGGTTCATCTCCTCCAGCGCGTCATGCACCTGGCCCAGCGCCGGCTGCAGGCGCTCCAGCAGGCGCTGGCCGGCCTCGGTCAGGGCCACGCTGCGGGTGGTGCGGTGGAACAGCCCCACGCCCAGCCGCTCTTCCAGCGCGCGGATCGCATAGCTCACCGCCGAAGTCGACAGGGCCAGCTCGGCGCCGGCGCGGCGGAAGCTTCGGTGACGGGCAACCGCCGCGAACGCGGCCAGGTGCGAGAGATTGTCAGTGGCCATGATTGTGCAGTCTGCCTTGATGAATCATGCCGATATCCGGGCTTCTTACCCCGGGTTACGCCGCGTATTGTAAAACGCCTTTCGACAAACCCGCCAAGGATTCCCCATGTCCCTCGCCCGTGGTTACGCCGCCCATACCCATACCGACCCGCTGGTGCCGTTCGAATTCGAGCGCCGCGCCGTCGGCCCGAACGACGTGCGCATCGAGATCCTCTACAGCGGCATCTGCCATTCGGACCTGCACCAGGCCCGTGACGACTGGGGTGGTTCGATCTACCCGATGGTGCCGGGCCACGAGATCATCGGCCGGGTCACCGAAGTCGGCAGCGAGGTCACCCGTTTCAAGGTGGGCGACCACGCCGGCGTCGGCTGCATGGTCGATTCCTGCCGCCATTGCGATGCCTGCGAACACGACCTGGAACAGTACTGCGCCGAAGGCGCGACCTGGACCTACAACGGCCGCGAGCGCGCGGACGGTGCGCCGACCTACGGTGGCTATTCCGACCACGTGGTGGTCGAGCAGCGCTTCGTGGTGAAGGTGTCCGACACCCTTGACCTGAAGGCGGCCGCGCCGCTGCTGTGCGCCGGCATTACCACCTGGTCGCCGCTGCGTCACTGGAAGGTCGGCCCGGGCCAGAAGGTCGGCGTAATCGGCCTCGGTGGCCTCGGCCACATGGGCGTGAAGTTCGCCAAGGCGCTCGGCGCGCACGTGGTGATGATCACCACCACGCCGGAAAAGGGTGCCGATGCCAAGCGCCTGGGCGCCGATGAAGTACTGGTCTCGCGCGATGCCGCGCAGATGAAGGCACACGCCGGCAGCTTCGACTTCCTGCTCAACACCATCCCGGTCGGCCATGACACCAATCCGTACATGGGCCTGCTCAAGCGCGAAGCCACCATGTGCCTGGTCGGCGTGTTGACCGAACTGGACCCGCCGCTGACCGGTGGAAGCGTGATCTTCGGCCGCAAGCACCTGACCGGTTCGGCAATCGGCGGCATGGCCGAAACCCAGGAAATGATGGACTTCTGTGCCGAGCACGGCATCGTCAGCGACGTCGAAGTGATCGACATGAAGGACGTCAACGAAGCCTGGGAGCGCATGGCGAAGAACGATGTGCGCTATCGCTTCGTGATCGACATGGCGACGATGAAGAACGCCGCCTGATCGATCGGCGACTGTGAACGAAGAACCCCGGCACTGCCGGGGTTTCTTGTTTGCGTTGCACGGCCCGTCCGCCGGGCCATGCCCGGCGAGCGAAGCGGTTGCCTGCCTCCTTGGGCATGACGAAGGTCAAGGCCCCCGCCACACGCGGGGCGCAGACTCACTGCATGGCCCGCCTACCCTCCCCTGCGATGCTGATGCGTGCACCGCATCGGCTGCTGTTCTTCATCGGTGCCAGCAACCTGTTGCTGGCGATGCTGTGGTGGACGCTGTGGCTGGGTGCGCTGCGTGGCCTGTGGACGCCACAGCCACCATCGCTGCCACCAGCCTGGCTGCACGCGCTGCTGATGCAGTACCTGGTGCTGCCCAGTTTCATCTTCGGCTTCCTGCTTACCGTGTTTCCGCGCTGGATGAACCAGCCCGAGCTGCCGCGCAGCCGCTATGCACCGGTGGGGCTCGGCCTGTTCGGCGGGCAGGCGCTGCTGATTGCCGCCGCCTGCGGATGGACACCCGGGCTCTGGCCCGGCCTGCTGCTGGCACTGGCCGGCTGGAGCGCCGGATTGATCGTGCTCGGCCACGTACTCAAGGCCGCCGGCCCCAACCGTAACTGGCATGCACGTGCCTGCTTCGCGGCGTTGCTGCTCGGCTGGCTGGGCCTGCTCGCGTTCATGGCCGTAGCCTGCGGCCGTGCCACGCTGATGCCTGTGCATGTGGCGTTGGGAACGTTTGGTTTGTTGCTGCCGATCTATCTCACCGTCGCCCACCGCATGATTCCGTTCTTCGCCAACAACGTGGTGACCGGCTACGTGCCGTGGCGGCCGCTGCGCTGGCTGGCCGTGATGTGGGCGCTGATGCTGTTGCGCCTGTTGTTGATGATCCTGCAGGCCGAGGCCTGGCTATGGCTGGCCGACGCACCGCTGTTGGCGCTGTCGATCCAGGCGCTGTGGCACTGGTGGCCGCGCGGGCCGATGCCCGGCCTGCTTGCCGCGCTGTTCCTGGCGCTGGCGTGGCTGCCGATCAGCTTCGCGTTGTATCTGCTGCAGGACATCGGCCAGATGCTGGGCCATCCGCAACTGCTCGGCCGCGCGCCGCTGCATGCCCTCGCCGTGGGCCTGTTCGGCAGCCTGCTGGTGGCGATGGTGACCCGGGTCACCCAGGGCCATTCCGGCCGACCGCTGGTGATGCCGGCAGTGGCCTGGTTTGCGTTCGTCGCGCTGCAGGCGGTGGCGATCATGCGCATCGCTGCCGAACTGATGCCCGACGCCTATGCGTGGCATTTCGCCGCAGCCATCGGCTGGTTGCTGGCCTTGGCACCGTGGGTGGCGCGGCTGGGCTGGATCTATCTGAGCCCGCGGCGGGATGGCAAGCCGGGCTGACATCACCGCCGGGCATGGCACCATGGTGGGCATGTCCGATATCCCGCTCGATCCCACCGCAATCACCACCTTCGCCGATGGCGACCCTGAGGAGAATCCCTGGGTTCTCGGCGCGCCGCAGCCGGAAGCGCTGCAGGTGGTGCCCTGGTCCACGCTGTGGGCCGACCAGTTCGAGCAGCAGCGCACGCAGCTGCAGGCGACACTCGGCAACACCGCGCTGGGCATTGAACATGTCGGCTCCACCGCGGTGCCGGGCCTGCCGGCCAAACCGGTACTGGACATCGACCTGCTGGTTGCCGATCCCGCCGACGAAGCGGCCTGGCTGCCAGCGCTGCAGGCACTGGGCTACGTGCTGACCATCCGCGAACCCTCGTGGTACCAGCACCGCATGCTGCGACTGGACGTGCCGCGCGTGAACCTGCACGTGTTCGCACCTGGTTGCGCCGAGCACCTCCGCCACTGCTTGTTCCGCGATTGGCTGCGCAGCCATGAAGATGACCGCAGGCGCTATGCACAGGCCAAGCAGGCAGCACTGCAGGGCAATGCCAACGTGCAGGCCTACAACCGCAGCAAGCAGGATGTGGTTCGCGGCATCTACGCGCGCCTGTTCGCAGCGCGCGGGTGGTGACGCAACGGCAGGTGCCGGCCCCGGTTGGCACCCGCCGGAACAGTGTCAGTACGCGAACTCGCGGAACACCGGATCGACGTCGCCGTGCCAGCGGCCATGGAACAGCGCCAGCTTGCGTTCGGCCGGGGTCAGGCCGGACTCGACGATCTCCTGCAGCACGTCCAGAAACTTGCTCTCGTCCTGGCCGTCGGCATTGCGCGCCGCGCGGCGCTTGAGGCCTTCCACGGAAATCTTCACCGCCTCGCGGGCCAGGTCACGCACGCTGCCATTGCGGAACGGCAGGTTCATCGCATGCTTCGGCACGCCGTCACGCAGCGCATGACGCTCGGCCAGGGTGAAGTCACGCACCAGGTCCCAGGCGGCATCCAGAGCGGTGTCGTCGTACAGCAGGCCGACCCAGAACGCCGGCAGCGCGCACAGGCGGCTCCACGGGCCACCATCGGCGCCGCGCATTTCCAGGTACTTCTTCAGGCGCACTTCCGGGAACGCGGTGGTCATATGGTCCGACCAGTCGCGCATGGTCGGCAGCGCGCCCGGCAGCACCGGCAGCTTGGCCTGCATGAAATCGCGGAAGCTCTGCCCGCTGGCGTCGTGGTAGATGCCATCGCGGTAGGAGAAATACATCGGCACGTCGAGCAGGTAATCGACATAGCGCTCGTAACCGAAGCCATCCTCGAACACGAAGTCGAGCATGCCGGTGCGGTCGGCGTCGGTGTCGGTCCAGATGTGCGAGCGGTAGCTCAGGTAGCCGTTGGGCTTGCCTTCGGTGAACGGCGAATCGGCGAACAGCGCGGTGGCGATCGGCTGCAGCGCCAGCGACACGCGGAACTTCTTCACCATGTCCGCTTCGGTGGCGTAATCCAGGTTCACCTGCACCGTGCAGGTGCGGGTCATCATGTCCAGGCCCAGCGAGCCGACCTTGGGCATGTACGAACGCATGATCTTGTAGCGGCCCTTCGGCATCCACGGCATCTCGTCGCGCTTCCACTTCGGCTGGAAGCCCATACCGAGGAAGCCCAGCTGCAGTTCACCGGCCACCTGCGCCACCTCGTTGAGGTGGGTGCCGGTTTCCACGCAGGTCTGGTGGATGGTCTCCAGCGCCGCGCCGGACAGTTCCAGCTGGCCGGCCGGTTCCAGCGTCACCGAGGCGCCATCGCGCAGCAGGGCGATGGTATTGCCGTTCTCCTGCACAGGTGCCCAGCCGAACCGCACCAGGCCATTGAGCAGCGCTTCGATCCCGCGCTCGCCTTCGAAGGTCGGTGGACGCAGGTCATCCAGGCGGAACCCGAACTTCTCGTGCTCGGTACCGATGCGCCACTGCGCGCGGGGCTTCTCGCCGGAGGCGATCTCCGCCACCAGCTGCGAGCGGTCGGTAATGGGCGTATCGGCGACGTGGCTGGGGCTCGACAAGGGGAGGACTCGCTGGACAGTGGCAGGGGATGTGGGGCTGGGAGCCTTGCATCGCAAGGGCGCACTATAGCGTGGCGGCCCGTTGCGTCATGCGACGGTGACGGGTTTCAGCATCCTACCGACGCCCTCTTGACCCTCGTACACTCGAAGCCATGAGCCGCCATTCACGACACCCTGAGCTGCACCGCGCCGACCGTGTCGGCTGGCTGCGTGCCGCCGTGCTGGGGGCAAACGACGGCATCGTATCAGTGGCCGGCCTGGTCGTCGGCGTGGCCGCCAGCGGCGCTTCGGCCAGCACGATCCTCGCCACCGGCATAGCCGGCACCGTAGCGGGTGCGATGTCGATGGCTGCCGGTGAGTATGTCTCCGTGCAGACCCAGGCCGACACCGAAAACGCCGACCTGGCCATGGAGAAGCGTGAACTGCACGAAGACCCGCACAGCGAGCTGGAAGAGCTGGCGGCGATCTACCGTCACCGCGGACTGGAACCGGCGCTTGCGCGGCAGGTTGCCGAGCAGCTTACCGCCCACGATGCACTGGGCGCTCACGCCCGCGACGAGCTGGGCATCACCGAAGAACTGCGCGCACGCCCGCTGCAGGCGGCGATGGCCTCGGCCGGCGCCTTCACCTGCGGCGCCGCGCTGCCGGTGCTGACCGCGCTGCTGGCACCGGCCAACAAGGTGGCGATGATGACCACGGCCAGCACCCTGCTCGGCCTGTGCCTGACCGGCGCAATGGCCGCCCGGGCCGGCGGTGCTTCGCCTGCACGCGGTGCGATCCGGGTAATGTTCTGGGGCGCGCTGGCAATGGCCGCCGCTGCCGGTGTCGGCAGACTGCTGGGAGCCCACGTGTCATGACCGCGATGCTGCCACCGGCCGTCGCCCTGCTGGCGGAGATGGCCAGCCTGGCCGGCTGCGACCGCGCCGAAGGCTATGCCTGCATCACTGCGCGCCGCGAACACGGCGCCAGTTCGGTGGAAATCCCACAGCCGCAGTTCGCAATCCTGCTGGAAGGCCGCAAGCAGGTACGCACCGCGCACCAGTCGCTGGACTTCATCCCCGGCGACATCCTGCTGCTGACCCAGCGCTGCCGCATCGATGTGGTCAACACACCCGACCCGGGGACCGGCCGCTACCTCAGTGCCATCGTACCGCTGTGTGCCGAAGTACTGGCCGCGGCGCGCACGCTGTGGAGCGAAGCGCTGCCCAGCGCCGGCCCGGTGATGGGGCGGTTGCCATTGACCGAGCATGGCGCGGTGCTGCGACAGTGGCGGCAATCGCTGCAGGACGGCCGTTACAGCGACGCACGGCTGGCCCTGGCCTCGCTGGTACTGACCCTGTGCCGGCAGGGCCATGGCAACCTGCTGCTGCCGCAGGCACCGAGCCTGGGTGAACAGATCCGCGATCGCATCGCCGCCGAACCGGCCCGCGACTGGCAATCACGCGATGTGGAAGAGCAGTTCGCGCTGAGCGGGGCGACCCTGCGACGTCGGCTGGCGGCCGAACGCACCAGCCTGCGGCAGTTGTTGACCGAGGCGCGGCTGGCACATGGAATGACGTTGCTGTACACGACGGATCTGCCGCTGAAGACCGTGGCCGCACGCGCGGGCTACCGGTCTGCGGCGAGCTTCAGCAAGCGCTTCGCCGAGCAGTACGGGCTGGCTCCTACAGACATTTGAGGGTGTTCGGCAGGGCTGCGCCCTGCACCCGCAGAGGCAACGGCAACGGCCGAAGCAACAGCAACAGCATGCATTCCGTGGGATAGGGGGGCGGTATCGGAGTGCGGGGACGCCGCAAGTACGTCCCTGTAGGCTTGGCAGCCGCATCCATGCGGCTGACACCCCGCACTCCGATACCGCCCCACCTTCGACAGGTTCACTCGGCTGTTGGTAGGTGTCGACCTTGGTCGACACATCTGTCAGATATCGAATGAAATTCTGGGGTCATATCCGTTTTCCTGCGGAAAACGGATATGACCCCCAAGAGCATTTCCAACAGATCGCAGAAAACTGTCGAAGGCGGGGTGGGTCCGGTTGCGGGAGTGTCCGCGGCATGGATGCCGCGGCCAAGCCCCCATGGACGGGTTTACGGCGTCTCCCGCAACCGGACCCACCCCGCCTCCCCACAGGAAACCAGCTTCTGCTGTTGCTGTTGCTGTTGCTGTTGCTCCAGCTCGTAGCGGGTGCAGGGCGCAGCCCTGCCGTACCCCTAACCCCGTGCCATTGAATGCCACCACTGCGACAGCAGCTCCGGCCTGCGCAAGCGCTCGCGCCACCAGCGCAGTGCGGCGCCATCCTCACCGGTGCGCCAGGCCAGCCAGAAGGTCTCTTCCGGCTTGTGCTCCTCCACCTCACGGATCACCAGCTGGCCACGCGCCACCGCCGCGCGCGCGCACGGCTCGGGCAGGAAACCGAAGCCCACGCCTTCGCACTGCAGCTTCAGCTTGCTGGCCATGTCCGGCACCGTCAGCATCTCCTGCCCCATCAACAGGCCGACCGTGCGCGGCAGCAGCCGTCGCGCCGAATCGGAGACCGCGATCGCGCAGTGTTCGACCAGCTGCTCGCGACCGAGCACACCCGGCACTGCAGCCAACGGATGGTCGGGGGCGACCGCGAACACGAACTCCACCGTGCCCAGCGGCTCGACCACGTAACCGCCGCCGCTGGGACCCTCGCCCGGCGCACCGACCAGCAGGTCGGCACGGCGGTCCAGCAAGGCCTCCCAGGTACCGGACAGGGCTTCGCCGATCAACCGCAGCCGGGTCGGTGCCTCGGCCTCACGAAACGCGGCGATGTCCGGGCCGAGCAGCCAGGTCGGGAACACCGAGTCCACCGCCAGGGTCAGTTCGGTCTCCCAGCCCGACGCCACCCGGCGCACCCGCAGTTCCAGCTCCCGGGCCGCGCGCAGCAGGTGCCGTCCTTCGTCCAGCAGCGCGCGGCCAGCCTCGGTCGGCTCGGCGCGCGGGCCGACCCGGTCGAACAGCTGTACACCCAGGTCCTCCTCCAGCTTGGCCACGGTGTAGGAGATGGTCGAAGGCACTTTGTGCAGAGCCTTGCCGGCGCCGGCGAACGAGCCGCGGCGGTCGATGGCGTCCAGGATCTGCAGGGCATCGAGACTGAGTTTGAGCATTCGAATTTTTCGATGATGGCTGTCAAAACTATCCGTTTTTCAAACCCCGGGCGCAAGCGGATACTTCTCTCCAACGGGGAAACACAGCGGCTACCAGCCCACCCCGCCCCATCGAAACCATCGAACAAGGAGATTCCATCATGCTGCAGATCCGCAAGAGCGCTACCCGTGGCCTGGCCGAGCATGGCTGGCTGTCCTCGCGCCATACCTTCTCCTTCGCCAACTACTACGACCCCCGCTACGTCAGCTTCGGCCCGCTGCGGGTGATCAACGAAGACAAGGTGATCGGCGGCCAGGGCTTCGGCACCCACAGCCACAGCAACATGGAGATCGTTTCCTATGTGCTGGGCGGCGCGCTGGAGCACAAGGACTCGATGGGCACCGGTTCGGTGCTGCGTTACGGCGACGTGCAGCGCATGAGTGCCGGCAGCGGTGTCAGCCACAGCGAGTTCAATCACTCCGCCGACGAGACCGTGCACTTCCTGCAGATCTGGATCTTCCCGGACGCGGAGAACATCACGCCGTCCTACGAAGAGACCCACTTCGCCCCGGAAACCAAGCGCGGCCAGCTGCGCCTGATCGCCTCGCCGGACGGTGCCGACGGTTCGCTGCGCATCCACCAGGATGCCCGCATCTTCGCCACCATCCTCGATGGCGGCCAGAAGCTGCACCACGCCCTCGGCAACGGTCGTGGCGCCTATGTGCAGGTGGCCCGAGGCCAGCTGCAGGTCAATGGCATCACACTGGAAGCCGGTGATGCACTGCAGATCAGCGACGAAGCGCAGCTGACCCTGGAAAACGGCAACGACGCCGAAGTGCTGGTGTTCGACCTGCCGCTGTAACGACAACGCCCGCGATGCCGAAAAGCATCGCGGCGTATTTGTAGAGCCGAGCCATGCTCGGCTGCGGTTTGACAGCCAGCCGAGCGCGGGCTCGGCTCTACAGCACCACCGACGTCAGAACTTGTACGTCATCGCCAACCGCACGTTGCGCGGCTCACCCCAGGTATAGGTGCTGTACCAGCTGAAGATCGTGTAGTAGCGCTTGTCCAGCAGGTTGTTGACGTTGAGCGTGGCCGACAGGCGATCGTTGAACTGGTAGCGCGCCATCGCATCCAGCAGCCAGTACGGCTGGGTACGATGCACGACCTTGGCGCCCGTGGCCGGATTGGTGATGTCACCGAACGTTGAATCCTGCCAGCGTGCACCACCGCCCAGTGTCAGCCCCTTCCAGTCGCCACGCAGGCGATAGCTGGTGTGCAGGCTGAACTGGTTTTCCGGCTCCAGTGTGGTCACCTTGGCACCGGCCTGGCGGGCGATCTTGTGCGAGAACCCACCCTGCACCTGCCAGCCCTCGGCCAGCTGGCCCGACATTTCCAGCTCGTAGCCCTTGGTACGCACGCCCATCAGGGCGCGATACGCATCCTGCCCGTCCGGCGTCTTGCCGCCGGTGGGCTGGGCGAAGTTGTCCTGGTCGAGCTGGAACAGCGCCGCACTGGCGTTGAAGCGCCCATCGAGGAACTCGGCCTTCAGGCCCATCTCGTAGCTGCGGCCTTCCAGCGGATCCAGTGCCTTGCCCTGCTCGTCGCGTTCGCTATGCGGTTTGAAGATGGTGCTGTAGCTGGCATACACCGAATAGTGCTCGCCAAGGTCGTAGACCACGCCGGCATACGGTACGAACACGCCGGTTTCGCGCGTCTGCGGCGAGCGGTAGCTGGCCAGGCGGCTGCCGACGATCACCTTCAACGGATCGGCCACGTCGAAGCGGCCGACCACGTACAGGCCGTTCTCACGCGTCACTTCGTTGTTGCTGTAGCTGCGCTGCCACTCCGGCTCGGGAATGTCGCCATTCCAGGTTCTGTAGTCCGGCACGGTATCCGGGAACCCCGCCTGCGGGCCGTAGCCGGTGTTGGTCCAGCGCTTGCGCGAGGCGCTGCCACCGACGACCAGCTCATGCTCGCGGCCGAACAGGCCGAAATGACCGCTCAGGTAGAAGTCGGCCGCATTGCTGACGGTCTTGCCAACGTACTTGCCGAGCCACAGGCTGACGCCCTCGCCGGTCAACGGATCGGGATTGCCGGCGGCGGCACCGGCCAGTGCCGCGTCATAGCCGTTGACCTGGTGGTTGAGCTGCAGCTTGGCCACCCAGTCGTTGGCGAAGGTGTGCTCGAGCGTGGCGAAGCCGGTGCGCACATACTGGCGCCAGCCACTCCAGCGCGTGCCGTTGTTGAACGAACGCGGCATGTCATTGAAGTTGCCGGCACTGTCCAGAAGAGGGATGCCACCCCAGGTCGAGCCCTTCGGGTCGCTGTCCATCGCATCGCCACCCACGGTCAGCAGCGTGCGCTCGCCCAGATCTGCTTCCAGCACCGCGTAGCCCACCTTGCTGGTGCGCTGGTAGAAGTCGAGATTGGAATGCTTGTCCTGCCAGGCGCCCACCGCACGACCGCGCACGCGTCCATCGGCGGTCAACGGGCCGCCAACATCGATCTCGGCACGATAGTCGTCCCAGCGGCCCACACCCAGCGTCGCACTGCCTGCGAAGTCCTTGCCCGGCTTCTTGCGTACCAGGTTGATGGTCGCGCCGGGATCGCCCATGCCGGTGAGCAGGCCGGTCGCGCCCTTGAGCACTTCAATGCGGTCGTAGATGGCGGTGTCGCTGAGCGTATTGCCGGCCGAGTAGGCCGAGTCGCGCGACATCGGGATGCCGTCGTACTGGAAGTTCTGCACGGCGAATCCGCGTGCGTAGTACTCAGTGCGCTCGCTGTCGTAGGTCACGATGCTGATGCCCGGGGTCACCCGCATCACGTCATCGATGCCGTCCAGGCCGAAGTCGTCCATCTGTGCGCGGGTGATCACGCTGATGGTCTGCGGGGTCTGCCGCGGGGTCAGCACCAGCCGGGTGGCGGTGGCGATGGTGCCCGGCGTGTAGGCGCCGCTGCCTTCGGTGATGGTGCCGAGCTGGTTGGCGGTGACCTGTACGGTCTGCAGGGTCTGCGAGGCGGGCGCCGGCTTGGCCTTGTCCTCGTCCTGGGAGGACTGGGCGGCCGCGGTGCCGCCGCTCAGCGCAAGCAGCAGCAGGCCCTGGGCCAGCGCACGCGACAGCGGCAGGCGACGTGGAAACGGGAGCGGAAAACGGACAGGCACAGACGACACGACGGGACCTCCACGATCGGGTGGGATCCTCTGGCGGCGGCTGGAGGCGGGATGGGAATGAGGCCGGATGGCCGCAGGCGCAGGAGTTTACTCCCCTGCGCCCCGGCTGTCGTGAGGTGTGCTGTCGCGCGTCGCGAAGGCGCCGGATCAGCCGCCTACAGCGGCACAGGCCTCGAGAATCAACGCGGTCACCTCGGCCGGCTTCGAGGCCAGCGAGGCATGGCTGGCATCCAGCTCCAGCAGGCGCTTGGGCTGCATCCGTCCGGCCATGGTCTTCTGGTTCTCCGGCGCGATCATCCGGTCGTGGCGGGACAGCTGGTACCAGCTCGGCTTGTGCTTCCACGCCGGGTCGCTCACTGCATCGCCGAAAGTGCTGGCCAGCGGTGCCTTCTGGGTCACCGCCATCACCCGGCCTTCGTCGTCGCTCAGGTCCTGGCAGAAGCTTTCATGGAACGTGTCGGCACGCAGCCACAGGTAACCATCACTGTCCGGCGCCAGGTTCGGTGCCGCTTCCGGCAGATGCTGCTGGGTGATGCCACCGGGGCTCTCGCCGGCATCCGGGGCGAACGCCGCGATGTAGACCAGGCCCTTCACGTTGGCCTCGTTGCCGGCCTGGCTGATCACCGCGCCGCCGTAGGAGTGGCCGACCAGCAGCACCGGCCCGTCGATCTGCCGGATCATTTTCTGGGTGCGGCCGGCATCATCGGCCAGCGAGGTGAGTGGCAGTTCCACCGCCTGCACGCGGTCATGGCCGTTGCGATGCAGCTCCAGGATCACTTTGGCCCAGTGTGCGGCCCCGCCCCAGAAACCATGGACGAGGAGGATGGTCGGTGTCGTGCTCATGTACGGATCTCCGGCAGCGGCCGGCGGAATGCCGACCGTGTCGCTACTGTCCGTCTTTGGCGTTAATCAGCGGTGACGCATTCGGGTCACTGCAATCGTATGCGTCGCTCGATGTCACGCATGGCACTTGCCGATCCCGTCTGAAAACGTTTTCATGGATGATCCTTGGAGTTTCGCACCGCGCATGACGCCCTCATCCCCACGTGCCCAGCAGCACGCCACCCGTGCCGCCTTCTTCATTCCCGGATTCGCCACCGCCGCCTGGGCGCCGATGGTGCCCTATGCCAAAGCCAAGGCCGGGTTGTCCGATGCCAGCCTCGGCGCGGTACTGCTGTGCCTCGGCCTGGGCTCGTTGCTGGCGATGCCGTTGGCCGGTGCGCTGACCGGCCGCCTCGGCTGCCGGCGGCTGCTGATGGTGACCTGCGCGATGGTGCTGCTGGCATTGCCACTGCTGGCGCTTGCGCCCTCGCCTTTCGCGCTGGGCGCTGCTCTGTTCGTATTCGGTGCCGGCGTGGGCGCGATGGACTGCACGGTGAACATGCAGGCGGTGGCGGTCGAACGCGACGCCGGGCGCGCGATGATGTCCGGCTTCCACGCCTTCTACAGCATCGGTGGTTTTATCGGTGCCGGCTGCATGACCGGCCTGCTGATCCTGGGTACGCCGCTGTGGCTGGCCGCGCTGGTGTCGGTGGCGGCACTGCTGCTGGTCTCGGCGCTGTCGGCGCCTCACTGGCGCCCACAGCGGATCCTGCACGAAGGGCCGCTGCTGGCACTGCCACATGGCGTGGTGCTGTTCATCGGCGTGCTGGCCTTCGTGGTGTTCCTCGGCGAAGGTTCGATGCTGGACTGGAGCGCGGTGTTCCTGGCCGAAGTACGGCAGGTGCCACGCGACCAGGCTGGCGCCGGCTTCGCGCTGTTCACCCTGGCGATGACCGCGATGCGCCTGTTCGGCGACGGTATCGTCGAGCGCCTGGGCCGCACCCGCACCATGGTCTTCGGTGGCATCACCGCTGCGGCCGGTTTCACCCTGGCCACGCTGGTGCCGTCATTCCCGGTGGCGCTGGCCGGCTACGTGCTGGTCGGGCTGGGCTGCGCCAACATCGTGCCGGCACTGTTCTCGATGGCCGGCCAACAGCGGGTGATGCCGGAGAGCATCGCCATCACTGCGGTCACCACGCTGGGGTACGCCGGCATCCTCGCCGGCCCGGCAGCGATCGGTGCACTGGCACACGCCACCAGCCTCGGCTTCGCCTTCCTGTGCGTGGCCGCGCTGCTGCTGGGCGTAGCCGCGTCGGCGCGCTCACTGGCACGGCGCCTGCCCTGACAGAAAAAGGGGACGGAGGGGATTAAGTCGTTTCTGCCCTGGGTGTGCTGCAAACGACTTAATCCCCTCCGTCCCCTTTTTTCAGCTGCGCGTCAGCCACTCGGCCTGGGCCGGCAGCTGGGGAGCCGGGCAGGCACTCTGCGGATGGTGCTCGTCGCGCGCCATCCAGTCGTCGACCACACCGGCCAGCAGGTCCAGCCGCAACGGCAGGGTGATGTGGTCCTCGCCGCGCATCTCGATGTAGTGCGCGCGCGGATTGGCCTGCGCCAGTTCGCGGCCCTGGCTGACCGGGATGTGCTGGTCGCCCTGCCCGTGCAGCAGCAGTACGCAGGCGCGGGTATCGGCCAGCGCGCGCGCCACATCCACACGGTCGAGATCGACGTCGATGCGGCGGCTTGCCGCGGCGACCACCTGGTCGATGTCCTGGCCACCGTAACGCCAGCGCGCGTAGGAGGCTACCGCCTGCGCCTTCAACCCTTCCGGCTGCAGTCCCATCAGGTGCGGGATCATCGTGCGGATGGCCACGCCGGCATTGGCGAACGACTCCATCGCTACCACGCCTTCCACCTGGTCGCCGAGCTTGTCGGCGGTGAATACCGCTGTGGCGGCGCCATAGGACACGCCGAACAGGTACAGCGGGCCGGTCACTTCACCACGTGCACGCAGCTCGCTGATCACATCGACCACGTCATCCGATTCATAGGTGCCATAGCCGGACGGACCGGCACCGGACTGGCCGTGGTTGCGCAGGTCGAGGGTGACCACGCGGTAGCCGGACTCGGCCAGCTGCAGCGACCACGGCAGCATCGAATCACCATTCATCATCCAGCCGTGCAGCAGCACCACGGTGCCGCGCGGTGCCTGCGCGTGGAAGGGCTGTGGCACGGCCAGGCTCAAGCCGGTATCCAGCGGCAGGCCATTCTCGTGGCGCTGCGGCAGGTAGTGATAGCGCGCACCATAGTTGCCCGGATCGAACACGCGCCAGAAGATCGGCACGCCATCGCGCCCCGCAGCGAAACCATGGCGATTGGGCAACTCGGCAATGGCCGCGGCAATGCGCGGACGATCGAGCAGGGTCGACACGCCACCCGGCGCGATCAGCCGATCGGCAAGCGAGGTGGACGAGGCATTGATCGAGGATGAGCATGCAGCCAGCCACAGGCCGGCGCACGCCAGCAGCAACAGCAGCAGGCGCTTCATATCACGTCGTAGGGGTGAATCAGACAAGTTGTGACGTTAACGCCCCGATAGACCGGCCATCTATCGCGCGCGGATGACGGCTTGATGACAACGCAGGAACGATTCAGCTTGGTGTACAAGCTGTATCCGTTCAGTCATTGATCCGGATCAATGAACGCGCGTGCGCGATTGCCCACAGTGCCGCCATGCGCACCTCGTTCAAGCTCGCCATTGCCCTGGCCGCCACCGTGGCCGCCGCCTACGGCATCGCCCGCACCACGCCCTACTGGTTCGCACCGCGACAGGCGGCGCAGGTCGACATCCACGATCCGGCGCTGATCGCGCAGGGGCAATACCTGTCGCGTGCTGCCGACTGCGCGGCCTGCCACACAGCGCCGGGCGGCAAGCCGTTCGCCGGTGGCCTGGGCATGCAGACGCCGATGGGCACGATCTACTCGACCAACATCACGCCCGATGCGGACACCGGCATCGGTGCCTACGATTACGCCGACTTCGAACGCGCGGTGCGCCGGGGCATCCGCCACGATGGCCAGCCGCTGTATCCGGCGATGCCATACGCCTCGTACGTGATCGCCAGCGACGCCGAGATCAAGGCGCTGTACGCCTATTTCATGGGCTCGGTGCAGCCGGTGAAGCAGGACAACGCCGACAGCACGATTCCGTGGCCGGCCAACATGCGCTGGCCACTGGCCTGGTGGCAGCTGCTGTTTGCACGCCCGCGTACGTTCAACCCGGATCCGTCGCTGGATGTCAGCCAGCAGCGCGGCGCCGAACTGGTGGAAGGCCTGGCCCACTGCGGCGCCTGCCACACGCCACGCGGCCTGGCGTTCCAGGAAAAGGCGATGGCCGATGATGGCAGCCGCCAGTACTTGTCCGGCTCGGTGCTGGAAGGCTGGTATGCGAAGAACCTGCGCAACGAATCGACCGGCCTGGCCAGTTGGAGCGAGGGCGAGATCGTCGACTTCCTGCGCACCGGCCGCACTGATCGCTCGGCGGCCTTCGGTGGCATGGCCGATGTGGTCGAGCACAGCACCCAGTACCTGTCCGACGCCGACCTGTTGGCGATGGCCCGCTACCTGAAACAGCTGCCGGCGCGCGAGGGCCGCAGCGCACAGTGGTCGCCGGGTACCAACACCACCACCGCCGCGCTGCGCAGTGGTGACTATCGCGTGGCCGGCTCGCTGGCCTATGCCGAGCATTGCCAGGCCTGCCATCGCGCCGACGGCCGCGGCATGCCACGGGTCTACCCGGCGCTGGCCGGCAACTCGATCGTGTTCGCCGATGATCCCAGTTCGCTGGTGCAGGTGACCCTGATCGGGGGCCGCACCCCGCATACCCCGCACGACCGCATGGCGTTCACCATGCCCGGTTTCGAGCAGCTGCCGAATGCACAACTGGCACAGATCCTGACCTTCATCCGCAACAGCTGGGGCAACCAGGCCAGCGCGGTCAGCGAGGTCGACGTGGCGAGGATGCGCCGGGTGGTGCGTGACAAGCCGGTGCATTACGTTCCGCAGGAGGCTGCACGATGAAGCGTTCGCGCAAACGTTCCCGCCTGCTGCTCGGCAGTGCGATCGTTGTCGTGCTGCTGGCCGGTGCCGGCACCCTCGCCTATCGCCATCTGTACCCGGACCTGGATGCCGCCGTGGCCAGCACGATCGACATTCTCGATGCGCAGGGCACGGTGGTCGGCCAGTACCACGCCCCCAGTGCCGAAGAAATTGCCGGGCTGGGCAATGCCGGGTCGGTGATGCTCGGCCGCCGCCTCCTCAACGAGACCGCGCGGCTGCTGCCGGACAACGTCGGCAACGATCTGAACTGCAATTCGTGCCACATGGCCGAGGGCAAGCGGCCGTTCGGCAACCACTACTTCAACACGGGTGGTGGTGCCTACCCACGCTACATGCCACGGCCGGGCAAGGTGATCGGGCTGACCGAGCGCATCAACGGCTGCCTGCAGCGCTCGATGAACGGCAAGCCGCTGGCCAAGGACGCGCCGGAAATGCGCGCCATGCTGGAATACATGACCTGGTTGAACCGCCCCGTTCCCGAAGGCGCGCGCGTGGCGGCACCCAGCGAAGGGCCGATCGACAGCTCACTGACACCTGATCCGATCCGCGGCCAGGCGCTGTACGCCGCGCAATGCGCCTCCTGTCATGGTGACAACGGCGAAGGCCGACGTGATGCCAGCGGTGATATCGCCTTCCCGCCGCTGTGGGGTGACCACAGCTTCAACATCGGCGCCGGCATGGCGCGCCTGTACAAGGCCGCCGGTTTCGTCAAGCACAACATGCCACCGGCGGTGACCCGCGAGCCCCCGCTGGGGCAGCAGGTGATGCCCGACCAGGATGCGGTGGACATCGCCAGCTACTTCATCAACCAGCCGCGTCCGGATTTCGCCAACAAGGCCAAGGACTGGCCGCGTGACCCGAAACCCAAGGACGCGCGCTACTGAGGCAGGCGGCCGCAGGCACCGGCCGTCACACAACACGGTTCCTGCATCTGCGCGTCATGCCGATGTCATTGGCGCTGCCGACACTCCGGGGCTTCACTCCCCTCAAGGTCCGGTCTCGATGCGAACGATTGCGCGCTTTCCCCGTGTCTCCCTGCTTGCCCTGCTGATCGCCCCCGCACTGGATGCCCTGGCCGAAGCACCGCAGGGCGACGCGGCCGAATCGCGCAGCAGCGATGCCCGTACCCTGGACCAGGTGCAGGTGATTGGCCAGGCCACCAGCTACGCCAAGACCTCGGTACGTGCGGAAACGTTGAACCGGCAGACCGTGATGAGCAGCGTCAACGACGCACTCAATGAAGTACCCGGGGTGGTGGTCAGTGAAGCCGACGCCACCGGTTCGTCGGTGTGGGGCACGCAGATCAGCATGCGCGGTTTCGTCACCAATCGCGATACGCAGCAGATCGGCACCACCATCGATGGCCTGCCCAATGGCGGCTCGGGCTACGGCGGCGGCTCGCTGGCCAACCGCTACATCGACACCCTCGATCTGGAAACGGTGGAAGTCAGCCAGGGCACCGCCGACATCTCCTCGCGCTCGAACGAGGCGCTGGGCGGCACCCTCAACTTCCTCACCAGCGATCCGCTGCAGGACAGCCGCCTGCGTTTCGTGGTGGGCGCCGGTGACAACGAGGCCCGCAAGTACTACGTGCGCTACGACACCGGCCTGCTTGGTGGCCACACCCGCGCCTGGGTCAGCGCTTCCTCCGCGCGCGTGCACGACTGGATCGACGGCAGCGGCAAGACCAGCAACGACCACATCGCCGGCAAGTTCATCACCGAGCTGGATCGCTGGACGCTGACCGGCTACCTGTCCTACAACGATGCCGACGAGCCGGAGTACACCAGCGTCTCGCCGAAGGGCTTCGCCACCAACCCGGACCGCGACAACCTGGTCGGCACCCTCACCGGCATTCCGTACCTGGACCAGAACTACCGCTCCGGCTCGCGTGCGCTGCGCGAGAACACCTTCGGCTACCTGCGCGCGGCCTTCGACGGCGGCAACGGCTTCAAGGCCTCGGTGGCGGCTTACGGGCACCGCATGGAGGGTCGTGGCGACTGGCTGCCACCCTACCTGGCCCAGGTCAGCGATGATGGTGCCGGTCGCCCGGAGTCGGAGTACATCGGTGGAAAGACCGTGTACGGCGGCAGCAACCGCGGCCAGATCTTCTTCGTCAATCCCGATGGCAGCGCCGCACAGCGCCTGGCCAGCTGCACCCCACGGCTGGGCTTCACTGCCGAGTACGACCCGAACTGCTACGCCGGCAACGTGCTGGGCGCGCAGTCCTACCGCCACACCCACTACGACAACAACCGCAAGGGCGTGACCGCCGACGTCGAGTGGCGGCAGACCTTCGGTGCCGTCGACAACACGATCCGTGGCGGCCTGTGGGTGGAGAAGCTGGACCGCTCGGCGCGCCGCGACTGGCACCGCCTGCTCAACGTCGGCCAGGACATCGCCTTCGACCACCAGCCGTACTGGGTGCAGTTCGAGGACAAGTACAAGGTTGATGAGCAGATGTACTACGTCGAGGATGTCGCGCGCTTCGGCCCGTTCAGCGCGCGCCTGGGCGTGAAGCAGTTCTTCGTCGACCAGTCGCGCCGCCGCGTGATCGGTGCCAATGAGCACGTGAAATCCGATTCCAAGTCCGATCCGCTGCTGTCCACCGGCTTCACCTGGGCACCGGGCGTGGAAGGCATGGAATTGTTTGCCGGCTTCTCGCAGAACTTCGCCGCCATTCCTTCCGGCGTGCTCGGCGAGACCGATCCGCAGCGCTTCCGCAATGTGGAACCGGAAACCGCCGACAACATCGAAGTCGGCATGCGCATCAGCCGCTGGCCGCTGACCGCGTCGGTCACCCTGTACAACATCAAGTTCGACAATCGCATCGTCTACCTGCCGGCCGGCTTTGTCAGCGGCATCGACTACCTGGGCGAGACCGACGGCGTCTACGAGAACTTCGGCGGCGTTGAGAGCAACGGCCTGGAAGCCGCCTTCGGCTACGGCTGGGACAATGGCTGGCGACTCAACGCTGCCTACACATACAACCGCTCCAAGTACCTGGGCAGCGGCGATGCCGCGCGCGATACCCAGCTGGGCATCGTCGACGGCGCCAAGGTGATCGGACAGCCCGAACAGACCCTGGTGCTGTCGGCCGACTGGCAGGGCGAAAACTGGAACTTCGGCCTGTCCGGCCGCTACCTGGGCACGCGCTACCTCGATGCCGCCAACGCCAACAAGCTGCCCTCGGCCACCGTGTTCAACGCCAATATCGGCTTCGACCTGCAGGGCCTGTCGCCGCGCCTGAAGGGTATGGGCGCCAACCTGGTGGTGAGCAATCTCACCGACAAGCGGTATCTTGCAGGGGTGGATGGCCGCGACAACGCCTTCATCGGCGCACCGCGTACCGTCGGCATCTCCTTCCGTGTGGACCTGTGAGTGAACCCGTGACCGATATCGGCCGACGCCGGTTGTTGCAGGCCGGCGCTGCCGCCGGCCTTTCCCCGCTGCTGCCCAGCATCGCCCGGGCCGCTGCGATCGCACCTGCCGCGCAGACACGCAGCCTGGAAGACCTGCAGCACATCGTGGTGTTCATGCAGGAGAACCGTTCGTTCGACCACTACTTCGGCACGCTGCCGGGGGTACGTGGCTTCGGCGACCGCTTCGTGGCCCCGGCCGCTGCGCTACAGGCCGGTGGCCGCGCGCGCAGCCTGTGGCTGCAGCCCGATGCCAGCGGCCAGCGCGCGATCGCACCGTTCCCGCTGGATACCGCTGCGCACTTCGGCTACATGCGGGTGGAGGGCACGCCGCATACCTGGCCCGATGCACAGCGCGCCTGGGACCATGGACGCATGGGGCAATGGCCGAAAGCCAAGCAGAACCACTCGATGGGCTACTTCCAGCGCAGCGACCTGCCCTTCCAGTTTGCCCTGGCCGATGCCTTCACGATCTGCGACGCCTACCACTGCGCGATGCAGGCCGGGACCAACCCGAACCGGGTGTTCCTGTGGACCGGCCACAACGATGCGGCCGCGCGCGCCGGTGGCCCGGTGATCGCCAACTCGCACGACAACTTCCCGGAACATGGCGGGCATCCGGCGTCGTACCGATGGAGCAGCTATGTCGAACGCCTGCAGAAGGCCGGGGTGTCCTGGCAGATCTACCAGGACATGGCTGACAACTTCACCGACAACCCACTGGCCGGCTTCGAGTCTTTCCGCCAGGCCTACCGTGCTGCGCCGGGGCATGACCCGCAGCTGCGCGCGCGTGGGGTCAGCACGCGTGGGCTGGCACACCTGCGCCACGACGTGGTCGATGGGCGCCTGCCGCAGGTCAGCTTCATCATCGCCGACGCGGTCGGCAGCGAGCATCCCGGCCCTTCCAGCCCGGCCCAGGGCGCGGCCTATACCGCTCGCGTGCTGGATGCACTGACCGCCGATCCGGAGGTCTGGAGCCGCACCGCCCTGCTGCTGATGTTCGACGAGAACGACGGCTTCTTCGACCACATGCCGCCACCGGCACCGCCTTCACCGGAAAACGGTGGCTGGGCGGGTGTGTCTTCGGTCAGTACCCAAGGCGAGTATCACCGTCATCCGGCACCGGGGGATGAGAAGTACGACGCCGCAGAACTGCGCGGTCGCCCGTATGGGCTGGGGCCGCGCGTGCCGCTGTACGTGATCTCGCCCTGGAGCCGCGGTGGCTGGGTCGATTCGCAGGTGTACGACCACACCTCGGTCATACGCCTGATCGAACGCCGCTTCGGCGTGGCCGCCGCGGACATCTCGCCGTGGCGCCGCGCGGTCTGCGGTGACCTCAGCAATGCCTTCGACTTCGCCCAGCGTGATACCCGCCCGTTCGTACGCGGCCTGCCCGACGTGAGCGCCGTTGCCGCACGTGCTGCCGCCCTGCCGGGACGCACCGTGCCGGCATTGCCGGAGGGACTGAAGCCGGCGAAACAGGAAAGCGGCGTACGCCCGGCGCGTGCCCTGCCCTATCGGCCGCAGGCATCGATCGCCGCCCTCGACGCATCGGGCGTGGATCTGACGTTGTCCTGCGAAGGTGCAGCGGCGGTGCTGCATGTGTACGACCGACTGCGGCTGGGTGCGGTGCCACGCCGCTATACGCTGGTACCGGGCACGCCGCTGCGCGAACGCTGGGCGCTGGATGCACAGGGGCGTTACGACCTGTGGCTGCTTGGCCCGAACGGCTTCCACCGTCACTTCCAGGGTGCTGCCAAAGGGCCCGTCGTGCAGGCGTCGGTCGAGTGCGCCGACGGCCAGCTGCGGCTGCACCTGCGCAATCTCAGCGATGCCGCACAGCAGCTGCGCGTGCATGCCGGCGCCTATGCCGGGCACATGCCGGAACAGACGCTGGCGCTGCCGGCGCATGCAGAGACCGCACTGGCGTGGGATGCAGCGCCTACCGCGGGCTGGTATGACCTGCAGGTCGGCGCGGGTGAGAGCATGCTGCGTCTGGCCGGGCGTGCCGAGGACGGACGCCCAGGCACCAGCGACCCGGCGATGGGCAGCGAGCCATTGCGGTTCGAGCACGATTGAAGGATCTCTGTAGATACCGTGTCGCCCTCGCCTAGGCAAGGACGACGTCAGGCTCAAAGGGTCGGCCACTTCTCAGTACGCCCCAAATCAGATGGATGAGCTTGCGCATCACTGCACACATGACGACCTTGAAGGGC